>CAKTDK010000090.1 GCA_934541205.1 uncultured Eubacteriales bacterium | reverse complement strand
GTATTGCTCTCCTGTTCCAATAATTTAAATCATATTTCCTGTTCTTTTTAAAAATTCAAAACATAAGTTTTTAACGCTTTGATAATCGTTATAACAAATAACAGATGACGGAGAATGAAGATATCTGCAAGGAAGAGATATTGCCAGCGTCTCTATTCCCATAGCCGTGGTATGAATTGCTCCGCTGTCATTTCCTCCAGATACAATTTCTTTCACCTGAACTTTTATATTATTTTCATCGGATATTTTTTTTGCCATATTAAACAATCTTTTTGAATAATATGTGGAGTTATCCATAAATGAAATTACAGCTCCTTGTCCAAGACGACAAGCCTTTTTACTTTCCGGAATATTATGAAAATCTGCCGCAGTAGTTGCTTCTATTACAAAAGCAATATCGGGATTTATTTCAAAAGCTGATACTCCTGCTCCTGCAAGGCCTATTTCTTCGCCAATATTAAATACAAAAAAACAGTCAAAATCCAAATCGGATTTTATCATTTCAATAAGTATGCTGCATCCTGTTCTGTCATCAAGAGCTTTTGCTTTTATAAAGTTTTCTCCGAACTCTACATAATCAGATTCAAATACAGCAAAGTCTGCTACATTTACATATTTTTCAGCTTCTTCTTTTGAAAATGCTCCTATGTCAATATACAGTTCATCTGCTTTGTGAACCTTTTCTTTTTCTTCTTTGGACTGAAGATGTATTGGTTTAGCTCCTATAATTCCTAAAATATTTCCCGGATATATTCTGACCTTTTTTCCTATTATTACTCTCGGGTCAATTCCGCCTGTAACTGTGAAATTCAAACATCCGTCGTCGCAAACTTCAGTAATAAGAAATCCAACTTCATCCATATGAGCGCAAAACATAATCTTTTTAAAAGGCGAATTTTTTCCCCGTTTAAAAGCAATAAGATTTCCTAAATTATCTACTTCATAGGTACAATACTGAGAAATCTGAGAAATAATATACTCTCTTATTTTTTCTTCATTTCCAGAAACACCTGCAAGATTACACAAATCGTTAATATATTGTTTCATTCAGATACCTCCCCGCTTTTTAAATATAAAGATACAAGCTTTGCAATATCTGCAATGTCATTAACAGAAACCATTTCAATTTGTGAATGCATGTATTTTTGAGGAAGAGATACATTCATACATTTCACACCGTTTCTTGTATTGAAAATTCCTGCAGTATTTGTTCCGGTACTGCCTGCCATAACTTCTATTTCGTATTTTATACCGTTATTTTCACATATCTTTTTAAATTTATTAAACATATCTCTGTTAATTACTGGCGCGTATCCTAAAACAGGACCTTGATTTATACTGTATGCGTCCCATTTTTTATAATCATGCGTCTTTGCAAAGGTAACGTCAATTGTTATACATTCATCGGCTTCAATGCCAAAAGCAGCAGGTTTTGCACCTCTGCACCCGACTTCTTCGCTAACGCTTGCTACAGCGTATACGTCTGCGTTCAAATCAACTCCGTTTAAAAGTTCCAAAGCAGAAATAATACAAGCTACTCCTGCCCGGTCGTCAAGAGCTTTTCCGCATACAAATCCGTTTAACATATCGAATATCTGTGATTTAAAAGCAACCATGTCTCCAACGCTAACAAGTTCTTTAGCTTTACATCCATTATATCCAATGTCTACTACAAAATCTTTTATTTCAACAGGCTTTTTCATTTCCTCAGAAGAAGTAAGATGAGGCGGCTTTGAGGCAATTACACCAAATAAAGGGTTTTTTCCGTAAACAGTTACCTCGGAAGCAAGGCAAAGTTTCTTATCCACTCCTCCAAGCGGAGCAACTGATAAAAATCCGTCGTCATGAACTCCTGTAACTATTAATCCTATTTCATCATAATGAGCATCTATCATAATCTTTTTTGAATGAGGTTTTTTGCTTTTTTTAATTCCGATTACATTTCCCAGTTTATCAATATATGCTTCATCGGTAAATTTTTGAAAATAATCCAAAATTAAATTTGAAATATTATATTCAAAACCGCTTACCCCATCTGCTATACAAAGATTTTTTAAAATATCGCTTATAATTTTAATCACTCCTCAAAATTGTTTACTATTTCCTTAAATTTGTTTCCGCGCTGTTCAAAATTTTTAAACATATCAAAACTTGCGCATGCCGGAGAAAGAACGACAATATCTCCCGGTTTTGCATAATCTTTAGCATTTTTTATTGTTTTTTCAAAATCATTGCATATAAAAACAGGTAATTTTAATTTATCATATCCTTCATAGGAAATCAAAGCATTTAAAATAAGAGAAGTGGTAGCGCCACATAAAAATAAAGCTTTTGCTTTTTCCATATAAACCGGAGCTAAGGGTTCAAAGGGTATTTTTTTATCATATCCTCCGGAAATGACAATTACTTTCTGTTTAAAAGATTTTAGACATGCTATTGTTCTTGTAGGAGAAGAATCTATTGAACTGTTGTAGTATTTTACACCGTCAAGTTCTCTTACAAATTCTATTCTGTGTTCTACTCCTTTGAAAGTTTTTGCCACTTTTCTTATTGTATCTTTTTTTACAAAATCAGATACCGCCAAAATTGCAGTCATATAGTTTTGTATATTGTGATTTCCGGGAAGTATAATATCATCGCAGTCAAGTATTTTTTCTTCACTGCCGTTTTTTGAATAAATAATATTTTGACCGTCAAAATATATTCCGTTTTCAAGCTTATTTGAAAATGAAAATACTCTTATTTCTGAATTTGTTTCATTTTTCATATTATAAGAAATGTCATTATCACGGTTAACAATCAATATCCCGTTTTCTTTTTGATATCTGAAAATATTTTTCTTTGAATCAATATATTCATTCATATCAATATGCCAGTCAAGATGATTAGGCGCAACATTTGTTACTATAGCTATATCGGGAGAACGTTTCATAGTATGAAGCTGAAAACTTGACAGCTCAACTACGGCAAAATCTTCTTTTTGCATTTCTTCCACCTTTGATAAAAGAGGTATTCCGATGTTTCCCCCTTTATAAACTTTATATCCTTCTTCATTTAAAAATTCAGATATTAAAGTCGTAGTAGTAGTTTTTCCGTCGCTTCCCGTAACGCCAATTATTTTACAAGGACAAAGCTCAAAAAAAAGTTCCATTTCACTTGTTATAACAGCGCCTTTTTCCATTGCTTTTAAAAATTCCGGTATATCATATCTCATTCCAGGAGTTTTAAAAATTATATCAAAATTTTCAATTCCTTCAAGATAATTTTCACCGAGTTTTATATCAATGCCTAATTGTAAAATCTCATCATAGCTTTTACCGATATAATTTCTATCTCTTTTATCAAACGCAGTAACCTTTATACCCTTTTTTGCAAAATACTTTATAAGAGGAACATTGGATACACCTATTCCTACCACAGCTATTTTTTTATCTTTTATTTCTTTAAAATAATTATCAACAGTACTATTCATAAATATTCCTTTCTTAGAAAAATATTATAAATATTATTGTACTATTTAACCATATAAATATCAATATAAAAATATTACAAAAAAATTATTTTTGTAGTATAATAGTAAAAAAATTAAAAGGAGCGCTAATAATGAAATTTGAAAAAAATATAAAAAATTATGCAAAACTTACTGCGTCAAAAGGTGTAAATATTCAAAAAGGTCAATATCTTGTTATAAATTCACCTATTGAATGCGACTATTTTGCAAGAATGATTGCACAAGAGGCATATAATGCCGGAGCAAAAGAAGTAATAATAAAATATAAAGATGAAAAATTTCAAAAAATGAAATATCAATATACTGAAACAGAAGTTTTATGCGACATTCCGGAATATCAAGTGGAATCGTATATGTACTATGCAAAAAAGGGAGCTGCTTTTATATCTATTCATTCAGAAGATCCCGAACTTTTAAAAGATATAGATAATGAAAAAATTTCCAAGGTTTCAAAAGCATCCTCAATAGCGATGGAAGAATATTATGATATGAGCATGTCAAATAAAGTACGGTGGTGTGTCGTGTCTGCCCCGTCAAAGGCATGGGCAATTAAAGTTTATCCGAATTTATCTGAAAATGAAGCTGTTGAAAAACTTTGGGAAGCAATTTTAAAAACAGTAAGAGCTTTTGATGAAGATATAATAGAAAGCTGGGATAAACATACTAAAGAAATTAAAAAGCACAGTGAATTTTTAAATAAAAATCAATTTAAATATTTTTATTATAAAAATTCTTTGGGCACTGATTTAAAAGTAGGAATGCCTGAAAATTATATTTTCAGCGGAGCAAAAGAAACTGCATCGGACAAAGTTGAATTTATTCCCAATATACCTACGGAAGAAATTTTTTCAATGCCCCACAGATTAAAGGTAAACGGCAAGCTTTACAGCGCTCTTCCTCTTAATCACAACGGCAATCTTATAAAAGATTTTTATTTTGAATTTAAAGACGGAAAAGTTGTAAATTACGACGCAAAAGAAGGTAAAGAAGTCTTAAAATCTATTTTAGAAACCGATGAAGGTTCAAGTTACCTTGGAGAAATTGCGCTTGTTCCTTATGATTCTCCGATCAGTAATTTAAAAATACTTTTTTATAACACTCTTTTTGACGAAAATGCGTCATGCCATTTTGCGCTTGGAAGAGCATACCCTTCTTGTATAGAAAACGGAGATAAATATACAAAAGAAGAATTTATAAAATCAGGCGGAAATTTTTCACTTGAGCATGTTGATTTTATGGTGGGAACAAAAGACCTTGAAATAATTGCTGAAGATAAAAACGGAAATAAAATTCAAATATTTAAAAACGGCAATTTCTGTATATAAATAAAAAAAGCACTCCTGTAAAAACAGGAGTGCTTTTTTTATTTTGTATCTATTATATCATATTTACCTCGTATCATAAAATAGCTGTATGAAGTAACATTTACTCCCCTGCCATCTTTACGCGGTACAATATGAAGCAGATTCTTTTCAATATTTTCACCCGGAAGAATATCTTTTCCAGTAGTAGTATTTGATAACCCTTGATCTAAAATCAAATTTCCGTTTTGGTCTTTACCTGCTATACTTAAAGCACTTCCGGACCGAAGTATAATTTCTGTACCGGCATAACCAAGAATGGTTTTGCCTGCAGGAACTTCTACGGCATGATAAGTTTGCAAGGTTATTTCGCCTGTTGATTCTATTCTGTTTGAAATTTCTTCATCTATAATATTTCTTATCTGTTCATTTACAGAAATATCGATTTTACTGTCTACTTCATTTTTTACGTTATTTTTTATTGATTGTTCTATATCCGGTTTAAAAACACTGTTTAAATATGACAATGTAATTAAAGGATTATCTTCTTCACCCGGATTTGCCGCAATAACTATGTATACGAGCGAAGCTGTTATTAATACAATAGCTATTAAAACGGCTGCTTTAAACTTCTTTGTTTTTTTCAACTTAAAACAACTCCTTGTCATTGGTCATAAAGGGAAGACCAAAACTTACGGATAAAGCAGAATTTACGTTATCCATAACAAAATCATCCAAATGACCTATTTTTTCTCTAAGTCTTGCTTTGTCAATAGTCCTTACCTGTTCCAATAATATCACAGAATTCTTTGACAGTCCATATCTTTCTGCAGAAATTTCAATATGGGTCGGAAGTTTTGCTTTTCCAAGCCTTGAAGTAATTGCCGCCGCTATTACTGTAGGGCTGTATTTATTTCCCACATCATTTTGAATAATGACAACAGGTCTTACGCCTCCTTGTTCAGAACCTACTACAGGACTTAAATCAGCGTAATATATATCTCCTCTTCTGATATTCACTTTAGTCACTCTCCAATAATGGTAATTTGAACATTTATAAGTTCTTATATATTTTTGCTTGTTTTTTCCTTTTTTAATCAAACATTCAAAAATATAATACTTATTTTTTCAAACTCTCCACTACTATAATATTGACCAAAGCGTATTTTTGATAATAATTAATACAATATTCTCGGCACTCTTTTAGTTATAAGGCAAGTAACTTCATAGTCAATTGTATTCATCAACTTTGAAACCGAAGCTATATTATAGCTGTCGGAAAAAAGTTCAGCTCTTTCATATAAAGTTACATCCATCCCAGTTATATCAACCACGCATTGATCCATACATATGTTTCCTAGTATTTTACATGGCCTATTTTTAATATAAAATACTCCTTTATTTGCTAAAAGTCTTGATACTCCGTCAGCATATCCTACAGGAATAACGGCAGTTTTCATATTTCTATCGGAAATAAATTTTCTTGAATATCCTATACTGTCGCCTTTTTTTATTTCTTTTATTTGAGCTATATGAGAAACAAAACTCATAACCGGTATTAGCCTTTTGTCATAAACATAATCCGACGGATGAAGCCCGTAAAGAATGATGCCAGTCCTTACCATATCAAAGTGAAACTGAGGCAATTTAAAAATCGCCGCGCTGTTTGCCATATGTACAATATCAAAAATAATACCTTTATCTTTAAGCTTGTCTACTATTTCCTTAAAAATATTTCCTTGCTGTAAAGCAAAATCAAGGTTTTCGTTATCTGCAGTTGAAAAATGAGAATAAAGACCTTCAAAAATAAAATTTTCATCTTTTATTATATCGGATATTTTATTTACAGTTTTATCGATATCATTCCAATCAACATAATATCCTACTCTTCTCATAGCAGTATCTAATTTTAAATGAACTTTTAATTTTTTACTTCGCTTCAAAGCTTCCTTTTTTAAAAAATTCATATACTCATCATTTAATAAAGAAAGAGTAATTTTATTTTCAAATACTTTTTCTATATTTTCTTTCGTTGCATAACCAAGAAGCAAAATATCTTTATCCGTATACTTCCTAAGCTCATAAGCCTCTTCTTCAATAGCTACAATATAATAATCGATTATATCATCAATCGACTCTGTCACTTCTTTCATTCCATGACCGTAAGCATCTGCTTTTACAACAGCAGATACTTTTGTATTGTTATCAATGTAACTTTTTATAACGTTAACGTTATTTCTCAGAGCAGCCTTTGAAATATATGCCGCGGCTCTTTTTTTTTCAAGCATTTTATCGCTTACTTTTTATCATTTAGTTTGTATACGAAAAATTATTAAAATAAAATTTTTGATTTTTTGAATAAATGGATACAGGTAGTTTATTTTCATCATATTCAATATTACATTCGGAATTTCCATAAATCATAGAAAAAAAATCACTGAAAAC
>CAKTDK010000089.1 GCA_934541205.1 uncultured Eubacteriales bacterium | reverse complement strand
CGAGCTGGGTTCAGAACGTCGTGAGACAGTTCGGTCCCTATCTGTCGTGGGCGTAGGAAATTTGAGAGGAGCTGTCCTTAGTACGAGAGGACCGGGATGGACATACCTCTGGTGCACCAGTTGTCATGCCAGTGGCACAGCTGGGTAGCTAAGTATGGAAGGGATAAACGCTGAAGGCATCTAAGCGTGAAGCCCCCCTCGAGATAAGATTTCCCATAGCGTAAGCTAGTAAGGTCCCTTGAAGACTACAAGGAGATAGGTCGGAGGTGTAAGCATGGTAACATGTTTAGCTGACCGATACTAATAGACCGAGGGCTTGACCTGAGAATATGAGGGAACTCGGAAGAGACTCTGAAGAAGATAATAGTTATTTAGTTTTGAAGGTACTTGAATAAGTAGCTTTAGAAGTCCGGATAAACGGACGGAAAAAAATAGCAGGTGATTATGACGGTGAGGGTCCACCCGTTCCCATACCGAACACGGAAGTTAAGCTCACCGGTGCTGAAAATACTTGGATGGTAACGTCCCGGGAACATAGGGCATCGCCTGCTTTTATGGAACAGGAAAGGGTAATATTATGCTTTGCTGTTCTTTTAATATTCCCCAATAGCTCAGTCGGTAGAGCATGCGGCTGTTAACCGCAGTGTCCTTGGTTCGAGTCCGAGTTGGGGAGCCAAAAAAAGTCTCGACGCATAATTTGCGTCCGAGACTTTTTTTATAATTGGATTTTTTAAATTATTTCCAAACTGCTTTATTTATGATGTTTTTTCAATACTATTGTAATTCTTATAATTTTATATTAAACTATTAAAAAAGGTTTGTATTATAAACTCGGTTATGTAAACTCCTACACAGGAGAAAAGAGCTACAGTAAAAAGACTTTTATTAAAAAATGCAAGTATTATAGCTATAGTGCATCCTATGGCGGCAGATAAGATAAAATTTGTAGAAAAAAGTATTGCGGGAAAGGTCATTGCTCCTAAAACAGCATAAGGAATATAGAATAAAAAGCTTTTTATAAATTTATTTTGTATTTTGTTTCTTATTAAAGCCATGGGAAACATTCTTATAAAATATGTTACTAAAGCCATAATAATTACATATATGAAATAATTTTTATTCATTTTCATTCTCCTTTATGGGGAAAAGATAAGCTACGATAGCACAGGAAATTACGGCAATTATAATAACTGAAAATCCGCTTGATATTTTATTAAGAATGGGAGTAAATTTAAATATACAGCTTAAAATAATCGAAATAGCTAATACTATAGCGACCGGCTTATAAGTTTTTGCAGGAGGAATAATAATGGCTATAAACATAGCGTATAAAGCTATCGATAAGGCTGAAATAACACTTTCAGGTAAAAAATTTCCAGAAAAGCATCCTAAAAGGGTTCCGAGTGTCCAGAATATATAAGGCAAAAACATAAGCCCTAAAAAATATTTTTCATTTATCTCTTCTTTTTGATTCATTGAAACCGCAAAAATTTCATCTGTATTTCCGAAAGAAAGAAGACATTTTTTAAAAGTACTTATTTTTGAATCAAATTTCTGGGAAAGACTGACAGACATAAGAGCGTATCTCATATTTATTACAATTTGGCTCAAAGCTATTTCAAAATAACTTCCGCCGGCGGAAATTATATTAAGTCCGGCAAGCTGTCCTGCTGATGTTAGATTTGTCATTGAGATAAGTACTGCAATGGCGGGAGGAATACCTGCCGACGATGCCATTATACCGAAAGTAAAGGAAACCGATAAATATCCCATTGCAATGGGAATTCCGTCTTTCAGACCTTTTTTAAAATTATTTGTCATTTTATCACTCTTTTTTTAAAATTACGAAATAAATTATACTATTAATCTTAGTTTAATGCAATAATTCTTGTTATATTAAGAAAATTTACATATAAGGATTTGATTTTTGTGAAAGTAGAAAATATAATTTTAAAGGAAAGACAGACAGAACGTGATAATGCAATAAGCGCTATACGTCTTATTTCTATGATATTTATTGTTTTATGTCACTTTTTCCAGTATTATGATAACGAACTTGCGTGGTGGTTTAATGTCGGAGTTTATATATTTTTTGCTGTAAGCGGATTTTTGTACGGAAGCAGAAATATTATGGATCCGATAAGCTTTATAAAGAAAAATTTTAAAAAAATATTAGTACCGTATTGTATTTTTCTTATTCCGGCAATTATTTTTTATTTTATATTTGCGCCGAATAAAATAACACTTTTTTCTGCTGTAAAAGCCTTTTTTTGCGCGGGAACAATTCAAGGGTTGGGAAATTTATGGTTTGTTGGTTATATTTTATTTTGCTATCTTATTACTCCGTATTTATACTGGATTGTAAAGAAACTTGAAAATTCTTCTTTTATAAGAATGATAATTTCTTTTACGGTTATATTAATATTTGTTCAAATATTGGGAATTCTTTTTAATTCATATTTTAGACCAGATAGAATAAGCGGATATATCATTGGATATTTTATAGCTGTTTTGTATAAAAAATATGGTTTTTATTTGTTGAAATATTTATGTGTATTTATTGATGTATTATGTATTTTTGTAAACGGTGTAAGGATTTATTTTAAATATATTTTGCATTTGAAAACAGGAACTTTATTTAATTATTTTGAAAATTATGCTCATCTGATTTTAGGTCTTGCTGTTTTTCTGACCTTGTATATTGCTTTTAAAAATATAAAAAATAATCGTATTTTAAAATTTTCGGATAAATATTCTTACAGCGTGTATATCGTTCATCAATTTTTTATATTAAGTCCTTTTAATCTTATGACAATTACTTTGATTAAACCGCTTAATTGGGTTATAGTATTAGCATTAGTTGCGGTAGCGGCGATAATACTTAAATATATATCGGAAAAGATATTAAGATTCAGTGAAAAAATATTGAGACCATTTTAACATTATCGCTTATTTTATAAAATAAGCGATTTTTTATTTTGTGCAATAAAACAGCGATGTTATGCATTAACATTATGAAGGAGGGATAGGAAAGTGATTTACTTGACGTCGGTAAAAGACTTTAAAACAAATGCTGCGGAAGATATAGATAAATGTATTTCTGAAATTGCGGATAAAAATTTATCTGCTCTTGAAAAGTTGTATAAGATTACTCATATATCTGTTTACAGTTTTGCTCTTTCAATTTTAAAAAATACTTATGATGCACAGGATGTTATGCATGATTGCTATATAAGTATTTTTTCTTCGGCTGAAAATTATCATTCTTACGGAAAACCTTTAGCTTGGATATTAAAAATAACAAAAAATCTATGCCTTATGAAACTGAGAGAATATAAAAAAAGGTCGGATATTCCAAAAGAGGATTGGGAGTTTTATTTGGATTCTCATAATAATATATCTTATGAGGATAAACTTGTAATAAGAGATTGTATGAATAAACTGTCGGATGAAGAAAGACAAATTGTAGTTCTTCATGCTGTGTCGGGCTTTAAACACAGGGAAATAGCGGATATTCTTGAAATGCCTTTATCAACTGTACTTTCAAAATACAGCCGCGCAGTAAAAAAATTTAAAATATCTTATGAGGAGGTTGATAAAAATGAAAAGAAATAAATTTGAAGAAAAAATAGATAAAGCTTTTTCAAATTTGGCTCCGGATATTCTTGATACGGTATTGTCTGACTGTGAAAAACAGAAAGGAACAGTGATATATATGGAAGAAAAGAAAAAAATTAATCCGTGGTTTAAAAAAGTTACGGCAATGGTTGCTGCTTTGGCAGTTGTGATTATGAGTGTGTGGGGAGTTTATTTTTACAGCACTACTTACGCAGTGGCGTCGACAGTATCTCTTGATGTAAATCCAAGCATTGAAATTAAAGTAAATCAAAAAGAAAAAGTATTATCTGTCGATGCAAAAAACCAAGACGGACAAAAAATAATAGGTGATATGGATTTTAAAGGCAGTAGTCTGGATATAACGATAAACGCTATTATAGGTTCAATGCTTAAAAACGGATATTTAAGCGATATTGCAAATTCAATTCTTATAAGCGTAGACAATAGTAATGAAGAAAAAGGTGCAATACTTCAGCAAAAGCTAACCAAGGAAATAAATGAACTTATTCAGACAAATTCTTTTAGCGGCGCGGTATTAAGCCAGACAGTTTCAAAGGATAATCAGCTTCAAGAGCTTTCCGATAAATACGGCATTACTTTGGGAAAAGCTCAGCTTATAAAAGAAATTACAGAAAAAGACAGTACAAAAACTTTTGAAGAACTTGTAAAGCTTACAATAAACGAACTTAATGTTTTAAGCAAATCCAAAGAACTTAATCTTGAAAAAGTTCAAGCTATAGGGACAGCCAGCGACAAAGCTTATATAGGCGAAGAAAAGGCAAAAGAAATTGCATATAATCATGCAAATATAAATGTATCGGAAGTTTGTTATACAGAAATTGGATTTGATACTGAAAATGGTATTATGGTTTATGATGTTGAATTTAAAGCTAAAGGTTATGAATATGACTATGAAATAAATGCAAAAACCGGAGATATAATAAAAAGCGATAAAGAACTTGATGATGACGGTAATAAAGAACAAAACCGTAATCAAAATATGTCACAAGGTCAAAATAGCAACGCAGCAAATAAAAACTCTTCTGATATAGGAGCCGGCAAGGCAAAAAGCATTGCTGTTTCTCATGCAAATATTTCCCTTGAAAGTATAAGAGATTATAATATAGAGCAGGATTGTGAAAACGGCAAAAAAATTTATGAAATAGACTTTAAATCAAACGGCTATGAATATAGCTATGACATTGACGCGCAGACGGGAAATATAATAAAAAGTGATAAAGAACTTGATGATTAAATAACTTCCGGCAAATAAAAACCCTGTCTTTATATAAACAGTAATATGAAATATCGGTCCTCTGAATATTAATAAAAATTTTTCAGACTGATTTCTTCAAAAGTATACTGTTTATATAAAGACAGGGTTAGTTTTAAATATAGATTATTTTATAACTCTTACTCTGATTACGCCGTCTACCAACTGTATTTTTGAAATAATATCATCAGATACATCTCCCGCAATATCAAGTATTGAATAAGCATAGTCTTTTTTTGACTGATTAAGCATATTTTCAATGTTAGTATCACCGATTGCTGTTGAAATAGAACTGATAACCTGAGGTATATTTTTATGAATTATACAAATACGTGTTTCACTTCCTCTAGGCATGGAAGCATTTGGGAAGTTTACGGAATTTGTAATATTTCCGTTTAAAAGGTAATCTGCAATTTCTGTTGCCGCCATTTTAGCGCAGTTATCTTCTGATTCGGAAGTTGAAGCGCCAAGATGAGGAATAGCGATACAGTTTTTCATTTCGATTGATTTTGCATTTGGAAAATCTGTTATATAACAGGAAACTTTTCCGCTTTCCAAAGCCTCTTTCATATCGTCATCGTTTACCAAAGCGTCGCGAGAGAAGTTAAGAATTTTTACTCCGTCTTTCATCATTTCGATAGTGTTTTTATTTATAATTCCTCTTGTGCTGTCCGTAAGAGGAGCGTGAATTGTTATGTAGTCGCAGGATTTAAAAATTTCTTCATTTGATTTTGCTTGAGTTACAAATCTTGAAAGTCCCCAAGCAGCGCTTACAGAAAGATAAGGATCAAAGCCCATAACTTCCATATCAAGGTGATGCGCAGTATTAGCAACTTTTACACCAATAGCGCCAAGTCCTATAACGCCAAGTTTTTTGCCCGCTATTTCATTTCCTGCAAAAGAGCTTTTTCCTTTCTCAACAAGCTTGCCTACGTTGTCTCCTTCACCGATAAGAGTTTTTGCCCAGTTTATACCATCAGATACCTTTCTTGATGCTATCAAAAGACCTAATATAGTAAGCTCTTTAACTGCGTTTGCATTAGCACCCGGAGTATTAAAAACAACAATGCCTTTTTCGCTGCAAGCGTCAATCGGAATATTATTTACTCCTGCACCGGCTCTTGCTATAGCTTTTAAATTTTCCGGCATATTATATTCATGCAATGATGCTGAACGGACTAAAATTCCGTCTTCGCTTGTTAAATCGTCGCCGCATACAAATTTATCCTTGTCAAGAAGATCAAGGCCGCAGGCGGCAATTTTATTCATAGTTTTAATATTAAACATTATGTAAAACCCCTCTTTTATATTTTATGCGTTGGTTTTTTCAAAATCGGTCATAAATTCTACAAGCTTTTTAACGCCTTCAACAGGCATAGCATTATAGATAGAAGCTCTCATTCCCCCTACGCTTCTGTGACCTTTTAGGTTAACAAAACCTGCTTTTGCGGCTTCTGCTACAAATTTTTTATCAAGATCATCGTTTCCGGTAACAAAAGGAATGTTCATGATAGAACGGTCTTCTCCTGAAACTGTTGCATTGAACATTTTTGAATTGTCAAGAAAATCATATAAAATTGCCGCTTTTTCTTCGTTAATTTTTTCCATAACTTCAAGTCCGCCCATTTCGTCTACCCAATCAAGAACAAGTTTGCAGATATAGATAGCGTAAGTGGGAGGAGTGTTAAACATGGAACCGTTTTCGCTGTGAGTAGCGTAATTGAACATTGTGGGAGTAATATCCATAGCTTTTCCGATTAAATCCTCGCGGATAATAACTACAGTAAGTCCTGCAGGACCCATATTTTTTTGAGCTCCGGCAAAAATAATTCCGAATTTTGATACGTCTATTTTTCTTGAAAGAATTTCAGACGACATATCAGCTACAAGAGGAACGTTTCCTGTTTCTGGGAAATCTTTAAATCTTGTTCCGTAAATGGTGTTGTTGGAACAGATATAGAAGAAATCTGCATCTTTTGTAAATTTGCTTTCATCAAGCTTCGGTATATAAGAGAAAGTTTTGTCTTCCGAAGAAGCAACAACGTTATATTCTCCGTATCTTGAACCTTCTTTGTAAGCTTTTTTAGCCCACATACCGGTAAGAACAATATCGGCTTTTTTGGAACCGTTTAATAAATTAAGAGGAACCATTGCAAACTGACTTGATGCGCCGCCCTGAAGAAATAATACCTTATAATTATCCGGGATATTCATTACCTTTCTTAATTTTTCTTCTGCAGCATTTATAATGCTTTCATAAACCTTGGATCTGTGGCTCATTTCCATAACAGACATACCGCTGTCGCCGTATTCAAGCATTTCATTCTGAGCGATTTTTAGTACGCTTTCCGGAAGAGCAGACGGTCCGGCGC
>CAKTDK010000088.1 GCA_934541205.1 uncultured Eubacteriales bacterium | reverse complement strand
TAAACATATTTTCAGGTGCGTTTTTTAAAATTTTAAAATCTTCTTCCTCCAAAAGTGAGGCGCAGATTTCAAAATGATACGAAGCTTTAACTTCAGACTCAATAAGACCTTTCCAAATATAACGTGCTCTTTCTTTGTCAAAATTAAAAGTTCTGTCTACAAGCTTTATAATCCCGGCTCCGTCACTATTAAGCTTTATAAGATTTTTTAATGCCGTTTTTTTATCCATAGCTTTAATTTTTTTATCAAGTCCCGAAAGACAATAAGCGCATCTGTACGGACATCCTCTTGAAGTTTCAAAATATATAAGCCGTCCCGAAAGTTCTTGTATTTCTCCTTCATAATAAGGATAAGGCATATCGGAAAAATCAACGCAACTTGAAAATCCGTTATCAAAATTCTTTCCTGCAATCCCATTAAACTTCTTTAAATTCTGTGCACTTTTATATTCCGTTAAAAAAGGAACTATTATATCTTCTCCTTCACCTTTTAAAGCATAATCACAATAATGATTTTTTATATAAAAACTGCTGTTATATGAACTTTCCGGCCCTCCGAAAAATATAACGCTTTTCGGCAAAAGCTTTTTCAGCTCTTTTGAAATTTTACAAATCATTTCTGTGTTCCAAATATATACTGAAAAGCCATAAACGTCAGCTTTTTCAAGATATAAATCTTTTATAATATTCGATATATTATCGTTTATGGTAAATTCTCTTATCCCAATATCAAATCCTTTTTCAGAAGCCTTTTGGCGAAGAAGTCTTATGGCAAGATTAGTATGAGAATATTTTGCATTTAAAGCTGTTAAAATTGTTTTCATTTTTTCTCCTAATCATCGTAATGAAAATAATTAAATATATTTTTTGCAGTTGTTTTATCCATCTTCGGAACTTTTAATATTTCTTCAAAAGACGCATTTTTTATTTTATTTATAGATTTAAAATGTGAATACAAGGCTCTTGCTCTTGTTTCCCCCACGCCTTGAATACTCATTATTTCAAGAGAAAGATTTGTTTTAAGATGTTTTTTGGTATGCTTTGATATTGCAAATCTGTGAACCTCCTCAGATATGCTGTAGCAAAGTTTATAAGCCTGGGAAATTTTTTTAGGAATAACGGTATGATTTTCGTCCACAAGTTCTTTAAAAGTATGCTTATCATCTTTTGCAAGACCAAACACAGGAATTTTCACATTTTTTTCTTCAAGTACCTTTTTCATTGCGGAAACTTGTCCTTTTCCTCCGTCAACCAAAACAAGATCAGGTAAAATACTAAAGCTTTCATCATCACTTTGCTCCAAATATTTATCAATTCGCCTTGAAAAAACTTCATGTAAAGCTCTGTAATCGTCAGGTCCTGTAAAGCTTTTTATATTAAATGTTCTGTAAAGGGATTTTTTTGGCTTTCCGTTTTCAAAAACTATCATAGCTCCGATATTATCCGCACCCGAAATATTGGAAATATCATAACTCTCTATTTTTTGCGGCAGATCAGAAAGGTTTAAAAGCTCTTTAAGCTCCTGTAACGATTTTCTTATTATTTCGGATTTTTCGGTATGACTTTCAAGCCGTTTTAAAGCGTTTTTTTCCGCCATATCAATTATAGCTTTAAACTGTCCTTTTAACGGAATAATCACGCTAACCTTATTGCCTCTGTAATCCGAAAATAATTTTTCTATAAGCTCTTTTTGCTCTGTCTGTCTGTTAATATATATTTCTTTCGGTATTGATGAATTCTGATGATAAAGCTGCAAAAGATAATTTGACATAAGCTCGTCAAAATCAATTACATCACTGTTTTTTACGATCTGATAATTTGTTGAAATAAGACGTCCCTCTCTGATTGAAAAATGGCAAAAACAAGAATTTACTTCATCTGTTTGAAGTGCGATTACATCTGCGTCTTTATTTGATTTTAATATAACTTTTTGTTTTTCGAGAATTTTTGAAAGAGCATAAATTTTATCTCTTATTTTGGCTGCTTTTTCATATTCCATATTTTCTGAATATATATTCATCTGCTCTTTTAAATTGCCTATTATACCGCTGTAATTTCCTTTCAGAAAAGAAACAGCTTCAGAAATAAGCTTTTGATATTCCTCTTTGGATACGTTTCCAACACAAGGAGCGCAGCATTTATTAATCTGAAAATTAAGACACGGCCGTTTTTGAAAATCCTTTGGAAAAGTCTTTTTGCACATAGGAATTTTAAAAGTAACGGCAATAAGATCAAGAAGCTGATTTATCGTTCCTATAGACAAAAAAGGACCGAAATACATAGCCTTTTCATCGTCTTTTCTATATGCCAAAGTAATTTTTGGATATTCCTCATAATCTGTCACTTTTATATACGGATAACTTTTACTGTCCTTTAAAAGAATATTATATTTAGGCATATTATGCTTTATTAAATTGCATTCAAGAACAAGCGCCTCGTATTCGCTTTCCGTTACTATATAATCAAAATCCGCAATATTTTCAACCATTTTAGAAACCTTAGGATCATGATTTTTAGAAAGAAAATACTGACTGACACGATTTTTTAAAAAACGTGATTTTCCCACATAAATTATACTGCCTTTTTCATCCTTCATTATATAAACACCGGGTTTTAAAGGAAGCGTATTTAGTTTTGAAGTTATTATATCATTCATAATATCACTCATTTATTTAAAACTTTCAAAATTACTATCCAAAAACTCTTTTCTTACATACTTAACGTTATCTATATTTATACTAAGCTCCCGGTTAATTACATCTATAACAAGCCTGGGATTTAATGACGCCGTAACCGATGAATCAACTGTCAAATCAAGAATAAAATCATCATCTGTATTTTTTAAGTCATATCTTTTTATAAGATTTTTTATGTTTACTTCAATCATTCCTTTTTTGCTTTTTTTTGAAATAAACAGCTCGTCCTTTTCAAGAACTGCTTTTAGTTCTTCAGGCAAAATATCATATTTAAAGTTAACAGCAAAATTCGAGTACTTTATTTCCTGTATTTTATATTTCGGATAAGCTATTTCTTTAATAATTATTCCATCAGGTAAAACCGCCGAAAGTCTTTCTTTTACATTTTCAAGTGAAATATCTTCATTAAGCCTTATATCAAGTATTTCTCTTTCACCGATATAACCGACAGATAAAGGATTTGAAAAAACAAGATAAGGATGAGGATTAAAACCCTCCGTATGCCAAACGGGAAGCTTTGCACGGTTAAATGCTCTTTGAAAAGACCTGTTTAAATCAAGGTGAGAAATATATTTTATTTTATCGCTTTTTTCAAAAAAAATCCTTATATCAATCATTGAAGCACTTTCCTCCAACAAGCATATTTGCGCCGCAGCCAAGACATTTTTCACGGCAATTCGGACTTGGAACAGAATCTAAAGCTTTTTTATACTCACTTAACAAAAACTTTTTTGAAACCCCGATGTCAATATGATCCCAGGGAAATATTTCATTTTCACCACGCACTCTGTAAGCATAAAATTCAGGATCTATACCGCAGTCTTCAAAAGCTTTCATCCATAAATCGTATTTAAAATATTCGCTCCAGCCGTCAAACTTGCATCCAAGCTCAAAAGCTCTTTTAAGAACCTTGCAAAGTCTTCTGTCCCCTCTTGCAAAAACAGCTTCCAAAAAGCTTGTATAACTGTCATGATAATTATAAGTTATCATTTTTGATTTTATTGAGTCTTTTAAATGCTTTTGCTTTTCGCGAAGAGTTTCTGTTTTGTCCTGCGCCGCCCATTGAAAAGGCGTAAAAGGCTTTGGTACAAAAGATGAAGTTGACACAGTTACATTTACTCTGCCATTGGCATTTCCATTTCTTTTTGCCTCAAAAAAGTTGTCGACTACTTTCATTCCCAAATCAGCAATTCCTTCAACATCTTCCATAGTTTCTGTAGGAAGTCCCAGCATAAAATAAAGCTTTATATTATTCCATCCGCCGTTAAAAGCAAGCTTTGTAGTTTTCATAAGCTCGTCTTCATATACGTTTTTATTTATTACATCACGCAGTCTTTGCGTTCCTGCCTCAGGAGCAAAAGTAAGCCCGCTTTTTCTTACTTTCTGTACTTTTTCCATCAAATCCGTTGAGAAGTTGTCCACTCTAAGCGAAGGAAGAGACAAAGAAATATTATCCTTTTCCGCCCAGGATAATATTTTTTCCGCTGTTTCATCTAATTTAGTATAATCGCTTGACGAAAGAGAAGAAAGAGAAATCTCATCATAGCCGGTATTTTCACATAAAGCTTTTACGCCTTTATTTACTGTATCCGAGCTTTTTTCTCTCACAGGTCTGTAAATATACCCTGCCTGACAAAATCTGCATCCTCTTATACACCCTCTGAATATTTCCATTACTGTTCTGTCATGAACCGTATCCACAAAAGGAACTACAAAATTATCAGGATAAAAAACTTTGTCCAAATCTTTTATAATACGCTTTTTTATTTTTTCAGGCGCAAAATCATATAAAGGTTTTATTCCTTTTAAAGTTTTGTCGTCATTATATTCATCCTTATAAAATTTCGGAACATATACGCCTTGAATTTGACAAGCCTGCTTTAAAAACTCATCCTTGCTTTTATTTTCCAGCTTTAATTTTTTATAAAGCTGCATGATTTCAATGTTTACTTCTTCCCCCTCGCCCATTATAAAAATATCAAAAAAATCTGCCAAAGGCTCGGGATTATAAGCACACGGACCTCCTGCAATAACTATCGGATAATCTTCATTTCTGTCCTTTGCCAAAAGCGGAATCTGCGCCAAATCAAGCATATTTAAAATATTTGTATAGCTCATCTCATACTGCAAAGTAAAACCTACAAAATCAAATTCTTTTATAGGATCAAAACTTTCAAGTCCGTAAAGAGGAATATCTCTCTTTCGCATTTCTTCTTCCATATCCGGCCAGGGACAAAAAACTCTTTCACACCAAAAATCTTCAACCGAATTTTTAAGACCGTATAATATTTTAAGTCCCAAATGACTCATGCCAACTTCATAAGTATCGGGAAAACAAAACGCAAACCGTACATTTACATTTTCTTTATTTTTATAAACGGCATTTAATTCTCCGCCGATATACCTCGCCGGTTTTTCCACTTTCAATAAAAACTCGTCCAATTTATTTTTTATGCTTTCCACATTTAAACCTCCGTTTTTGTTATACATATATAATACAGTAAAAACGGAATATTTTCAACAAACATACGGGCTTCTCAAAATAATATTTATAAAAAGAAAAATAAATATCAATATAAGAGATAAATTAAAAGACGTCAAGTACATCATATAAATTCCCATTATGCCTAAAAGCATTAAAAAACAAAAATTTACAACTCTTATTATTTTACCTGTTGTTTCATAGCTGAAAAATTTATAAATCAGACAGTATAATATTCTTCCTCCGTCCAAAGGATAAACCGGAAGAATATTAAGCGCAAACAAAAAACCGTTTAATACTATCATGTAAACCATAATAGTACTGCAAAAATAAAAATTTAAAAATACTAATATTACCAAGCAAAATAAATTAAAAACCGGTCCTGCCGCCGCAACGGCTATTTCTTGATTTAATGTAAGATTATTTTCTTCCATTACAATTGAAATTCCAAAAGGTCTAAAATATATTTCTTTTACGTTTTTGTTATAATGTTTTAAAACCAAAAGATGTGAACATTCATGTAAAAGAGCAAAAATCAAAACTATAAACAAGTACAAAAAATCCGCAAAAAAAGAAAAAATAATCATCATGCCTACAAAAACAGGACTTATCCTTATTTTCCAAAATCTAAGTTCCGTTTTATCTTTTTCTATTTCCTCATGCTTTTTCATACGTAAGCACTTCCATTTCGGAATTATCTTCAGAAGTAGGAGCCGTTACTTTCTCTTCTTCAGTTGAGCTTTTAAAAACGCTTTGCAAATCTCCGTTTAAAATATCACTTATTACTTTATTTTTAGAAAATACACTTACTACCTTTTCATTTAAGTCTTTTAAACTTACATTTTCCGATAACTTATTTGAAAGCATTGCATCAAAACTTTTATTTTCATCGTTAAAAATAAGTCTTGAAAATAAAATAACTATAATTACTACAAGACAAATAATAAGCTGATTATATATCACCTTATATCCTGTTTGATTTTTTTTAGTTGTTTTTTTGTTATATCTGTTATATCTGTAATCCATTTATATACACCTCCTAAGAAATGTATATGAGAAATAAAAAAAATTATAACAATATAAAAAAATAAACCGTATAATATACGGTTTATTTAAACATTCCTTTTTTCCATAAAATAATTCCAACAACTAAAGTTATTGCTCCAGAAAGTGCAAATGGAAACCAGGTAAAAGGCATAGGCAAATCAACTACATTCATTCCGTAAAAGCTTGATATCATAGTCGGTATAGCCATTAAAATTGTTATAGAAGTAAGAACCTTCATAACTATGTTCAAATTATTTGAAATAATCGAAGCGAACGCATCCATTGTCCCGCTTAAAATATTTGAATATATAGTGGACATTTCAATAGCCTGCTTTACTTCAATCAATACGTCTTCAAGAAGATCCTGATCCTCTTCATAAAGCTTTATAACGCGGCCTCTCATCATTTTTTCCAAAGTTGCCTCATTTGCTTTTAAAGATGTTGAAAAGAAAACCAGCGATTTTTCCAAATCAAGAAGCTGAATAAGCTCTTTATTTCTCATTGATTTATGAAGCTTCTTCTCAACATATTTTGAAAGCCTGTCAATTTGTTTTAAATACAAAAGATATTTTGTAGCTATTTTCAGCTGTAAATAAAGCACAAACTGAGTACGAAAAGCAGTATTTGCATTTTTTACAGTTCCCTCAATAAATTCTTTAATTATAACTGTTTCTTTAAGACTAATAGTAAGTATATACTCCGGAGTAACAACGATACCCATAGGTATAGTTGAATAATAAATATTCTCTCCCTCATTTTGAACATAGGGAACGTCACTTATTATAAAAGTCTGACTGTCCTCAATATCAACATGAGAAGTTTCTTCTTCATCCAGCGCTGCCATAATAAAATCCTTTTCAAATTCATATCTCTCACAAAGGGTAACAATTTCTTCCGAAGTAGGATCAATAACATTTATCCAGCATCCGCTTTCAATATCTTCCAGAGCTTTCATCTTGCCGTCAATTGTTTTGTAAAAATTTATCATTTTAAAACACGCTCCTTTAACTGTGAGCGTATTGTAATAAAGTGCTTACTTTTTCTCCCGCACGCCCACAGCTTC
>CAKTDK010000087.1 GCA_934541205.1 uncultured Eubacteriales bacterium | reverse complement strand
GGTATTTTAAATCCTTTTTTAATAGGCTTTTCTCTTGCTTATATTTTAAATCCTTTACAGAAATTTTTTTATAACAAAGTGTTGAAAAATTTTCAGGAGGAAACCGAAAAAAGAAAAAATATAAAAAAAGGACTTAGTATAGCAATGACATATTTTATTGCGCTTTTAATATTGTCTTTGCTGATCGCATTTATTATCCCGAATATGATAATAAGTATTACGGATTTTGGTAGTAAAATTCCTTCATATATTGATACTTCAAGAGCTACTTTAAATAGTTTTATAGAAAATAATGAATGGGCAAAAAAACTGATTAATGAAATTAATGTTCCGTGGGATGATATATGGAATAATTTTAAAAATATTTTATCTGGGTTTTTCCCTAATATAATTGATTATTCAATACAATTTGGCAATACTGTTATGAACTGTATAATAGGAATTGTATTATCTGCTTATTTGCTTATTGATAAAAATAAATTTATTTTACAGACAAAAAAGATTGTATACGCATTGTTTAGAGAGAAAACATCAGATTCAATAATTAATATCAGTAATAAAACAAATAAAACTTTTATTGATTTTTTGATAGGAAGAATCCTTGACGGAGCAATTGTAGGAGTTTTATGTTATATATTATTAATGATATTTAATATTAAATATGCTATTTTAATAAGTGTAATTGTTGGACTATTTAATATAATTCCGTTTTTCGGTCCTTTGATTGCAGATATAATAACGGGAGTATTATTGTTTTTAGTTTCGCCGAAAGAAGCTATAATTGCTCTTATAATTATAATAATACTTCAAAATATAGACGGTAATTTTATAGGGCCGAAAATTATAGGAGATTCAATAGGCTTATCTCCTTTTTGGGTAATGTTTGCATTGCTTGTCGGCGGAGGATTCTTTGGTTTTATAGGATTTTTGATAAGCGTACCTGCTTTTGCCTTGATTTATTCTTTTATTTCCAATATTATAAACAGAAAAATAGAAGAAAAAAATATTGAACCGGAAAAGCTTGGAATAAATAAAGAAAAAAATAATTTGTAATAAAAAAACGGAAATTTTTTAAATTTCCGTTTTAAAGTTTATTTTGAATTATTAAGACATTTTTTTGTTTCTTTATATTCATTGTATGTAGCTGCAATACATCCAATAAATAATACTTTTAAAGTAAAGTTTAATATATCCTCATAATAATATTGTCCTTGCATAAAATCTGCTTTAGAAAACAAAAAGCTTATTCCTACAAAAATTAAAAATATGGATAACACTAGTGATATTTTAAAAATAAAAAAAGTTTTTTTATACATTTTTATCCTCCTAATCAAGTACAGGTCAGATTTTGTTATATTCGGTCTTTTTATAAAATAACATTGTTTTTTGTAATTATCAACTGAAAATTTTATCCAATTATGGAAGGTGATATAATAAATGAAAGCAGGAATTTCGACAGGATGTTTTTATCCTATGGAACCTGAAAAAGCGATACTTGAAATAAGCAGGACACAAGCGCAAAACATAGAAATCTTTTTTAATTGTGAGTATGAGATTTCTAAAAAATATTTAAAAAATTTAAAAATTTTAATTGATAACTGCGGTTTAAAAGTTGTTTCAATACATCCTTATACTTCCGGTTATGAGCCGTATCTTTTATTCAGTAATTATAAAAGAAGGACAGAGGAAACGATAAAAAAATACTGCCGTTATTTTGATGCCTGCAATATTCTCGGCGCTAAGATTGTTAATTTACATGGGGACAGGTTAAATAAAAAGCTTCTTTCAACTGAAGAATACTGCGAGGTATATTATAATTTAAGATGTAAAGGAAAAAAGCAGAATGTAATTTTATCTCAAGAGAATGTTAATTTATATAAAAGTTCACAGCCTGAATTTATATCGGAAATGAGAAAAATATTGAACGATGACGTAAATTTTACTTTTGATGTAAAACAAGCAATTAGAGCAGATATAGATATTTATAAAATGATAGACGCTATGGGAGAAAAAATATGTAATGTTCATATAAGTGATAATAAAGATAACAAATGCGTTTTACCTGGTAAAGGTAGTCTAGATTATAAAAAAATTTTTGAGAATATAAATAAATATAACTACGACGGCGAAGTGTTATTGGAAGTTTACAGTGATTGTTTTAAAAAAATTTATGATATTAATTGTTCAATTAATTACTTAAATTCATTTTTTTAGTTAAAAATTAAAGTAAATAATAAGCATTTCTCTCATTTTATTATTTACTGTCGTTTTTTGCGTAATTTAACTCTTTACTAAAGAAAAATTACTTATATAATAAAATTATCAATGGTTTTGTTGTTTTGTTTCAAATGAGGTAATATTATGAATAACCAAAATGTTATAAAAACACTAAAAAATATTGATGATACAGTTTATACTCTATATCAAGAAAATTTCAACGGGGAGGATTATGATGTAAATGTTTTTGGTATTGCGATTGAAAATTTAAAAGAAAGCGCGTATGCGCCGGCTATATCTACCAAGCTGGACGAAATCAGCAATCTTTTTGATTTAATTTCCAGTACAACCACTTATCCTTGCAGTCTCACAGAAATTGTAGAGGATTTTGTTATTTGAACATATATAAATTTTATGTTATAATAAGTTAACTTAATATTATTAATAAAAAAATAACGGTTTTTATTAATAATAATTTTAATTAATTAAAAACAAGGAATGATTATATGAAATGTCCGTTTTGCAACTATGAGGAAAGTAAAGTAATTGATACAAGAACTACTGATGATGGAAACAAAATCAGAAGGCGTCGTGAATGCCTTTCCTGTAAAAAAAGGTTTTCTACTTATGAAATTATTGAAACTATACCTATTATTGTTGTAAAAAAAGACGGAAAAAGAGAAACTTTTGATAGAAATAAACTGTTCAGAGGGCTTTTGAAATCTTGTGAAAAAAGACCGGTTAAATTAGAGACTTTAGAAAGTGCTGTTGACCAAATCGAATCTGCTCTGCAATCCAATCAGGATAATGAAGTGCCGTCGGATGTAATCGGAGAATATGCTATGAAATATTTACGTGATATAGATCAGGTAGCATATGTAAGATTTGCATCTGTGTACAGACAATTTAAAGATATTGACAGTTTTAAAGAAGAACTGGAAAAACTCTTTGATAATAATTAAAAAATATATAGAAAAAGAAAAGAAAAAATGACAACAAAACATATTGATATGCATCTTCATACAAATTGTTCTGACGGAACTTACAGCGTAGAAGAAATTTTTAGAAAAGCGAAAAAAGAAAATATATCCGCTATTTCTATTACTGATCATGATACGATCGCGGCGATACCTTCAGCTTTGAATTTCAGCAAAAAATATGATGTTGAATTTATTCCTGGAATTGAATTTTCATGTATTTATAAAAATTATAATCTTCATATACTGGGGTATTTTTTTGATATCAAAAATAAAGAATTTTTAAACGAAATAAATTATATTTTAAAAAGCCGTGAAGAAAGAAATTCTTTAATAATTCAAAAATTGCGAAATTATAATATTATTATAAATGAGCAAAAGCTTAAAAACTCTATGAACGGGACTGTAACAAGAGCTAACATTGCTAAACAAATGGTTGAAGAAGGGTATGTTTTTTCTGTAAAGGATGCTTTTTCAAAATATTTGGATTATGACAGGCCTTGTTATGTAAAGAGGGAAAAAATAAGCGCAGAGTATATTATAAACTTAATTCATATGGCCGGAGGAATTGCATTCATTGCACATGTAAATCAAATAAAAATAAGTATTGATTTTTTAGAGTCTCTTATCAGGGAGTTGAAAAATAAAGGTATAGACGGAATTGAAGCTTATTATCCTGAATATTCCGAAAAAACATTTTCTTTTTGTATAAGAATGTCAGAAAAGTATTGTCTTTTAAAAAGCGGAGGCAGTGATTTTCACGGAAAAATACGAAATAATCGTTTGGGATACGGCTGTAATAATATTCCCATACCTTATAGTTTGGTTGAGGAAATAAAAAAGCAAAAAAACTATTGAAATTTTTAAATTTTGTTGTTATAATATATTTATAACTTAACGTGATGAAAAAGAAAAGTAATTAATTAAGATTTTCCAAGAGAGGATATGGAAGCTGAAAAATATCTGTAAATCTTTTTAATGAAGTTCTCTTTGGAACGGCAAAATTGAAAATTTCCAGTAGATTTTGACGGTGTACACCGATATATGTTAAAAGAGTGTTTGCTCAGCAAAAATTAGGGTGGTATCGCGGAACTGTTTCGTCCCTTTAAGGGAATGAAACGGTTTTTTATTATACAAAATTATTATATTGAGGTGACAAAGATGAGAGATAAATTAAATTCTCTTGAAAAAATTTCTCTTGAAAAAATTCAAAATGCAGATAATGCAAAAGACCTTGAAGAGATAAGAATATCCGTACTTGGCAAAAAAGGGGAATTAACATTAATTCTTCGACAAATGGGAAACCTATCTGCGCAGGAAAGACCTGCCATGGGACAGCTTGCAAATGAAATAAGAAGCAAGATTGAAAGCGAACTTGACAAAAAGAAAAAGTTTATTGAAGAAAAAGCTCTTAATGAAAAACTTATTGAAGAAAAAATAGATGTCACAATGCCAGGTAAAAAACCTGTTTTAGGTAAAAAACATCCTTTGAATATTGTTCTTGATGAAGTTAAGGAAATATTTATAGGTATGGGATTTGATATTGCGGAAGGTCCGGAGGTTGAATATGCAAAATATAATTTTGATGCGCTTAATATTCCAAAAGATCATCCGGCAAGAGATACTCAGGACACATTTTATATTACAGATGAAATACTTCTTCGTACTCAGACCTCACCAATGCAGATAAGAGTTATGGAAAACAATAAACCTCCTATAAGAATTATTGCTCCTGGAAGAGTTTTCCGCGCAGATGAAGTTGACGCAACTCATTCTCCGCTGTTCCATCAAATCGAGGGTCTTGTTGTGGATAGAGGAATAACTATGGCTGATCTTAAAGGAACATTGGAGGTATTTGTAAAAAGGCTTTACGGAGAAGAGGCCAAAGTAAGATTTCGTCCTCATCATTTCCCGTTTACCGAACCTTCGGCAGAAGTTGATGTTCAATGTTTTGCCTGTCACGGCGAAGGATGTAAGCTTTGTAAAAATGAAGGATGGATAGAAATACTTGGCGGAGGAATGGTTCATCCTAAGGTGCTTGAAAGATGTAATGTGGATCCTAATGAATATTCAGGATTTGCATTTGGTATGGGTCTTGAAAGAATCGTTATGAGAAGATTTAATATTGATGATATACGATTATTTTTTGAAAACGATCTTCGTTTTTTAAAACAGTTTTAAGGAGGGATAAAAATGCTGTTATCAAAAAAATGGCTTAATGATTATATAAAAATTGACGTAGCTCCCAGAGAGTTTGCCGAAGCTATGACTTTGTCAGGCTCAAAAGTTGAAGTTTATGAAGATTTAAATGAAAAAATAAAAAATGTTGTAGTAGGTAAAATTTTAAAAATAGAAAAGCATCCTGACGCCGATAAATTAGTTGTTTGTCAGGTAGATGTGGGAAAAGATTCGCCTGTTCAAATAGTTACAGGGGCAAAAAACGTTTCTGAAGGGGATTTAGTGCCTTGCTGTCTTGATAATGCGCTTTTGCCTAATGGTACCAAGATAAAAAAGGGAAAACTAAGAGGTGTTGAATCCTGCGGTATGATGTGTTCTATAGCCGAACTTGGAATGACTTTGCATGATTTTCCAAATGCTTGTGAAGACGGAATTTTTATTTTAAATGATGAAAATGTTAAAGTCGGAGAAGACATAAAAAATCTTATAGGATATGATGATGTTATCACTGAATTTGAGATTACTCCCAACAGACCGGACTGTCTTTCTGTAATAGGACTTGCCAGGGAAGCGGCAGCTACTTTCGGTAAAAAATTTGATATAAAAACGCCTTGCGTAAAAGCGGGAACAGATGATATTAACAATTATCTTTCAGTAGAAGTAAAAAATACTGATTTATGT
Organism: uncultured Eubacteriales bacterium; assembly: GCA_934541205.1. Classification (GTDB taxonomy): domain Bacteria; phylum Bacillota; class Clostridia; order Oscillospirales; family RGIG7773; genus RGIG7773. The sequence continues at coordinate 1,311 of CAKTDK010000087.1, read as the reverse complement.
AAAAGGTATACAGCGAGAGTAGTAAAAGATATAAAAATCGAGCCATCTCCGATTTGGATGAGAGAAAGACTTCGCGCAGGAGGAGTCAGACCAATTAATAATATAGTTGATATTACAAATTATGTTATGCTTGAATACGGACAACCAATGCACGCTTTTGATTATGCATGCCTTAACGGCAGAAATATTATCGTAAGAAATGCAGAAAAAGGTGAAAATATAGAAACTCTTGATGACCAGCAAAGGGAAATTGATGAAAATGTACTTGTTATCGCTGATAAAGAAAAACCTGTAGCTCTTGCAGGGGTTATGGGAGGAGCAAACAGTGAAATTACCGATAATACAAAAGTAGTTGTTTTTGAAAGCGCTAATTTTAACGGAGCAGCTGTTCGTTATGCTTCAAGAAAAGCTGGTATAAGAACTGAATCTTCTGCAAGATTTGAAAAAGGTCTTGATCCAAAATGTACTTTTGATGCTCTTGAAAGAGCTTGTGAACTTATTGAGCTTTTAGATGCAGGAACTGTAGTAAACGGTATTATCGATATAGATAATTCAGAAAAAGAACTCAGAAAGATAAAGTTTGACTTTAAATGGATAAATTCTTTTTTAGGTTCTGAAATTTCAAAAGAAGAAATGGAAAGAATATTATTATCATTAGAATTTAAAATAAATGATGATTATATTACTGTTCCCAGCTTTAGAGCTGATGTTGAAGGAGAAGCTGATATTGCCGAAGAAATTGCCAGAATTTACGGCTATGACAGAATTCCTTCCCACATGTTTAAAGGCGAGACTTCTCAGGGAAAATATTCTGAAATACAAAAATTCAGAAATAAAATAAATGATTCGCTTCTTTCTATGGGCGTAAACGAAATAATGACATATTCCTTTATGAGTCCCAAAGAATATGACCTTATTATGCTTGATAGAGATGCCGAAGAAAGAAAAAGTATAGTTATTTCAAACCCTCTTGGTGAAGATACTTCTATAATGAGAACTACAATAATTCCTTCAATGCTGAAAGTGGCTTCGGTAAATTATAGTCATAGAAATCTTGAAGCAAAGCTTTTTGAAATAGGAAAAGTATATATTCCGAAAATGCAAAATGAACTTCCAGAAGAAAAAGAATTAATTTGTATTTGCTATTACGGACAAGATGAAAATTATTTAAATATAAAAGGATGTATTGATGAGTTATTTGATGTTTTGAATATAAAAATTGATGATATACAGCCTGTAAATAATAATCCTACTTTCCATCCTTACAGAACAGCAAAAATATTTGTAAATGGAATTTCCGCAGGTATATTA
>CAKTDK010000086.1 GCA_934541205.1 uncultured Eubacteriales bacterium | reverse complement strand
AAAGAAATTTTTTGATTTTTGCGGTAAAAACAGCGTACTTGTTGCTCATAATGCTCCTTTTGACTGTGGATTTTTGAAACAAAAATCAGACAGATACAATATGAATTTTGAGTATACATATATAGATACAGTTGCTCTTTGCAGATTTTTGCTTCCTGAACTTAAAAAGGTAAAATTGGACATTGTTGCGCAGCATCTTAAAGTAGGAGATTTTAATCATCACAGGGCTTGTGATGACGCGCGTATACTTGCAGAAATATTTTTTAAATTATCTGAAAAGTTAAAAAAAGAATATGAACTTAACGATATTGATAATATAAACAAGCTTGTAAACACAAAAATAGATCAAAAAAAGCTTCGAGCATATCATCAAATTATTCTTGTAAAAAATTATACAGGGCTTAAAAACCTTTACAAATTAGTTTCCAAAGCCCATCTTGACAATTATTACAGACGTCCAAGAATACTTAAAAGTGATTTGCTATCTCACAAAGAAGGCCTTATTATAGGTTCTGCCTGTGAAGCAGGGGAAGTGTTTGAAGCAGTACTGCAGGGAAAATCCTGGGGAGAATTGTGTCAGATTGCATCACTTTATGACTATTTGGAAATACAGCCGATAGGCAATAACAGATTTTTAGTTGAAAAAGGTGAAGTTGCAAACGATGAAAAACTTATCGAAATTAATAAAACCATTGTCAGATTAGCTGATTATTTAAAGAAACCTTGTGTTGCAACTTGTGATGTTCACTTTTTGAATCCCGAAGATGAAATATTCAGACAAATACTTCTTGCAGGTCAAAAGTTTTCCGATGCGTCAAGGCATATACCTTTACATTTTAGAACTACTGATGAAATGCTTAAAGAGTTTTCCTATCTCGGTGAAAAAAAGGCTTATGAAGTAGTTGTAGAAAATACAAATAAAATTTCTGATATGATAGAAGAAATCGTTCCTATTCCACCGGGAACTTATCCTCCTTCAATTGAAGGGTCGGAAGAAGAGCTTAGAAAAATTTGTTATGAAAGAGCGCACAGCATTTATGGCGATCCATTGCCTGAACTTATCGAAACTAGGCTTGAAAAAGAGCTTAGTTCTATAATTAAAAACGGCTTCGCCGTCATGTATATAATTGCGCAAAAATTGGTTCATAAGTCAAATGAAGACGGGTATACAGTCGGTTCCAGAGGTTCAGTAGGTTCTTCTTTTGTTGCTACTATGGCGGGAATTACCGAGGTCAATCCTTTGCCTCCTCATTATGTGTGTCCTAACTGTAAGCACAGTGAATTTATTGAAGGAGGTAAAGTAGGCTCAGGTTTTGACCTTCCCGATAAAAATTGTCCTCATTGCGGCACACTTATGACAGGGGATGGACATGATATTCCTTTTGAAACTTTTCTTGGATTTGACGGAGATAAACAGCCGGATATTGACCTTAACTTTTCAGGAGAATATCAGTCTACCGCGCATAAATTTACTGAAGTGCTTTTTGGTGAAGGATATACTTTCAGAGCGGGTACAATCGGTACTGTAGCTGATAAAACCGCTATGGGATATGTTTATAAATATGCTGAGGAAAGGAATTTAACTCTTCACAAAGCGGAAATGCAAAGATTAATGCTTGGATGCGTTGATGTTAAAAGAACTACCGGTCAGCACGCCGGAGGTATAATTGTTGTTCCTAAAGAAAAGGATATATTTGATTTTACTCCGATACAGCATCCTGCTGATGACATGAATTCTGATATTATTACTACACATTTTGATTTCCACTCTCTTCATGATACGATTTTAAAACTTGATATTCTGGGACACGATGTTCCGACACTTATAAGATTTCTGTATGACAAAACGGGAATTAATCCCGAAAAAGTAAAAATAAATGATGAAAAAGTTTTGTCATTATTTACTTCTACAGAAGCTTTGGGAGTAAAACCGGAAGATATAAACAGTGAAGTAGGGACCTTTTTCCTTCCTGAAATGGGAACAAAATTTGTAAGACAAATGCTTGTAGATTCAAAACCGAAAACTTTTTCCGATTTATTACAGATTTCCGGACTTTCTCACGGTACGGACGTTTGGCTTGGAAATGCTCAAGAGCTTGTATTGGACGGAACTTGTGACATTTCACAGGTTATAGGAACTCGTGATAACATTATGGTACAGCTTATGTATAAAGGAATTGAACCGGGAATTTCCTTTAAAATAATGGAGGCTGTAAGAAAAGGAAAAGGTCTTACTGAAGAATATGAAAAAATTATGAAAGAACATGGGGTAGAGGACTGGTATATTGAATCCTGCAAAAAGATAAAATATATGTTCCCTAAAGCTCATGCTGCAGCTTATGTAATGTCCGCAATACGTCTTGGATGGTTTAAAATATATGAACCGCTTGCTTTTTATGCCGCAAACTTTACTTATAAAAGCGCTTCTGATTTTGATTCTCTAATAGTCTTAAAAGGTCCTCAGTTTGTAAAAGATAAAATGAAAGAAATTGCGTCAAATCCTAATGCAACTCAGAAAGACAGAGATACATATACCACTTTGGAGCTTGTAAACGAATATTATGCTAGAGGATTTGAATTTTTACCTGTTGATTTATATAAATCAAGAGCTACTGAATTCATAATCGAAGACGGAAAAATCAGACCTCCTTTTACTACTTTGGCAGGACTTGGAGAAAACGCTGCTGTTTCAATAGAAAAAGTTGCGCAAAATAAAAGTATAAATACCAAAGAGGCCCTTGCTATGGAAGCAGGAGTTAGTAAAACAGTTATAGAAGTATTAAAACAAGCAGATGTTATAAATCACCTTCCGGACAGTGCGCAAGTATCATTATTTTAGAAAAAACCTATCGGAAGAAAAATCCGATAGGTTTTAATAATTTAATTACTTATAGTAAAAATATTTATAAAAATTAGGATATGCATTTAAAAACTGCTGTAAATTGGTACGGCTGTTTGAGCCTGGATCATTAACAGTAAATTTAGAAGCAGAAAGAGATTCTCCGCCTGTATATCCTGTAATTACTACCCAATGTTGTTTACCGTAAGAATTTTTAGCGCCGAATAGGATAGGTTTCCCTTGCTTTAAGATATCATAAAAAGATTTTAGATATCCTGAACTGTTTAATACAACTTGATAATCACTTGGCCAGTAAAGATCTCCGGATGAAGAATAAGACAATTTTTTTGACATTGCATCCGGAAATATGGTTTTTCCGGTACGATAAGATTCCATCATTGCTATCGCAGTAGTAGTACAGCCTATTTGAGCAATGGTTTTTCCTGAATTTGCTATTTTTACGTTAGCCCATCTGCTGTCTGTTTGTTTAAAATTAGGTAAATTCAGACTTATTGCTTTATAATTATTTGAAGATAAATATTGACTGCTTACATATCCAATTTTAGTACCGTTATATAAAATTTTGCTCCAATTTGACGAAGAAGAAAGAACAATTACATTTTCTCCTTTTAAAAGTTTTCCTATTATTGTATAAGACGTTCCCGCGCCGCTTCTTACATTTAAACTTCCCGACTGAATATTGACAATAGAAGTACTGCTTGTAATTTGTTTTATAAAATCTGAATGACAATATCCATACTTATTTTTTTCGTATTCAACATACCACCATGAGCCTGATTTTGAAATTAAAGTTACATAACTTCCTTTTTTTAATGATGCTATAATAGGAGAATTTGTTGAGTTACTGCTTCTTATATTCAAAGAAGTGCTTGAAGTGGATACTACACCTGCTGTTGAAGTTGCAGTAGCTGCATTTGTTACAGTTGTTAGCGAAAGAGTAACAACACTTATTGATAAAATTAATATTATTGATAAAAACTTTTTCATTTTTTCACCTCAATTATTTTTTTCGTGGATATTATAACAATTGTATATAGTTTTTACAATGATTAATTTTTACTAAATAAGTAAAATTTTAAAAAATATTTACTTTATAAATTTTATATAAAATAATTGAATTTTTTATTTTATTTTGTTGATATTACTGACTTGACAATATAATTTTTGTATGTTAATCTTTTAATTAGCTAAAGTGAAATGAGGTTTAATGATATGCTTAAAAATAAATTCCGAATTCCAAAAGGAATGTCAGATATATTGTTTGATGAATGTTATGCAAAAAGAAAAATTGAACGCAATTTATCTTCTTTATACAGAGAGCTTGGATACAGAGAAGTAATTACCCCTACTGTAGAGTATATGGACGTTTATCAAAACGCTGAAATTGATATTGAAAAATCATATAAAATGATTGACGGAAAAGGAGATATTCAGCTTTTAAGACCTGATAATACCGTTCCCATTGCAAGAATTGTCGGAAACAGATTAGAAAATGAAAAGCTTCCTCTAAAGTTATTTTATAATCAGAATATTTTTTCTTTAAATAAAATAAATTACGGTAAAAAAGACGAGTCTACTCAAAACGGTGTTGAACTTATCGGAGATAACTCTATAAAATCCGATATTGATATTATAATTACTGCAATTAAAGCAATTAAAAAATGTAACATAAATAAATTTGTTCTTGAAATAGGCCATGTAGGTATTTTTAAAGAATTATGCAGCGGAATAAATTTTCATAATGAAGACTTTGAAAAAGTAAGAGAATATATAGAAAACAAAAATTTTGCCGCTTTAAATGATTTAATGTCACAATACGAAAATAACGCTTATGTTACCGCATTAAAAAAACTTCCGGAACTTTTCGGTTCAAGCGAGACTTTTGAAACAGCGTATAATGTTTTAAAAAATACTTCAGCAGTAAAATATCTTGATTATATAAAAGAGATATATGATATAATAAAAGGGCTTGATATTGCTGATAAAATACATATCGACTTAGGTCTTATCAATGAAATTAATTACTATACAGGTATAGTATTTCGCTGTTATGCAGACGATTTTGGCGACTACTTTTTATCCGGTGGGAGATATGACAATTTAATAGAAAAATTCGGAAAACCGTTGCCTGCTATCGGATTTGCCATTGACATAGATTTTTTCTGTAAAATAACTATGTCAGAGTTTATAGAAAAAAATGAATACAATATTGATTACGTTATATTTTATGAAAAAGGAAAAGAAAAACAAGGTTACGAAAAATATTTTGATTTAATTTCAAAAGGTTATAAAGTGCTCATATCATATAAAAATACTGTTGAAGAAACCAAAATGCTTTGTAAAGATATAAACTGTAAAAAACTTATTATTATAAATGAAGAAACTAAAGAGGTGACTTTATGAAACCTTTAAAAATAGCTCTTACTAAAGGAAGACTTGAAAAACATATAGTAAAAATGCTTGAAAACGCAGGACTTAACTGTGATGAACTTAACAATAAAGGCAGAAAATTAATTTTACATATACCGGATATTAATCTTGAAGTAATACTTGCAAAAGCAAACGACGTAATTACTTATGTAGAACACGGTGTATGCGATATGGGAATAGTGGGAAAAGACACTATTTTGGAATGCGGAACATCGTTTTATGAAATTCTTGATCTAAATTTCGGAAAATGCAGGTTTGCATTGGCAGGTAAAAAAGGTTATAATTTTTACAGCGGATATAACGTAAAAAAAATTGCTACAAAATATCCTAATGTTACAAAAAATTTTTTCTCTTCCAAAAATATGGACGTTGAAATTATAAAAATTGACGGAAGCGTAGAACTTGCTCCGCTTTTGGGTTTATCCGACGCGATAGTGGATATTGTGGAAACAGGTTCCACACTAAAGGAAAACGGACTTGAAGTTTATGAAAATATATGTGATATTTCCGCAAGGCTTATTGTAAATATCGCAAGTATTAAAATTAGAAAAGATGAAATCTATAAATTTGTAAATTTATTGAGAGAACAGGTGAATAAAGATGATAAGTAAGATTTTTGCAGACGGAATAAACGAATATAAATTTCTTGATTCTATTAAAGACAGAAGCGATGATATAACTTTTGATGTAAACAAAATAGTAAACGATATTATAATAGATATCAAAAACAGAAAAGATACGGCGTTAAAAGAATATACTGAAAAATTTGACAAAGTAAAAATAGATGATTTTGCAGTTTCAGAAAAAGAAATAGAAGAGGCTTTTAAAAATGTTTCTGAAGAATATATCAATATTTTAAAAGAAGCTGCTGAAAATATTGAGGATTTTCATAAACGCCAAAAAACTCAAAGTTTTATTAATACAAAAGAAAATAACGTTATTTTAGGACAAAGAGTACGAGGTCTTGAAAAAGTAGGAATTTATGTTCCCGGCGGAACAGCAGCATATCCGTCAAGCGTTTTAATGAACGCCATTCCCGCAAAAGTAGCAGGAGTAAAAGAAATTATTATGGTAACGCCTCCGTTAAAAGATGGAAGTATTAATAAAAATATTCTTGCCGCTGCAAAAATTGCCGGAGTCACAAAGATTTATAAAGCGGGGGGAGCACAGGCTATTGCCGCTTTAGCCTTTGGAACAGAAAGCATTGAAAAAGTTGACAAAATTGTAGGTCCCGGAAATATTTTTGTAGCCACTGCCAAAAAGAATTTATTCGGAATTGTAGACATTGATATGGTTGCAGGTCCGTCTGAAATCCTTATAATTGCTGATAAAACAGCTAATCCTAAATTTTTGGCTGCTGATATGATGAGCCAGGCAGAACATGATGTTTTGGCGTCTTCTATTCTTGTCGTTACTGACGAAAAAATTGCTGATGAAACTATCTGTGAACTTGAAAAACAATCAAAAACTCTTGAAAGAGAAGAAATAATTAAAAAATCTCTTAAAGATTTCGGCGCCATAATAATTGCAAAAGATGTAAATCAAGCTATAAAAATAGCAAATTATGTGGCTCCCGAACATTTAGAGGTAGTTACAGAAAATCCGATTACATATTTGGGACAGCTTGATAATGCAGGTTCAATATTCCTCGGAAGTTATTCGCCGGAACCGATAGGCGACTATTTTGCAGGGCCTAATCATGTTCTTCCTACAGGAAAAACAGCTAAATTTTTCTCTCCGTTATCAGTTGACAGTTTTGTAAAAAGATCAAGTTTTATTTATTATTCTGAAGAAGCGCTTCAAAAAGACGGAGAAAAAGTTATCAAATTTGCAAACAGCGAAGGACTTACCGCTCATGCAAATTCTGTAAAGGTAAGATTAAAATGAAAGAATATATAAGTGAAAGGGCAAAAAAACTTGCTCCTTATGATCCAAGTGAAAATAAATATAAAATAAAGCTTGATGCTAATGAAAGCTATATAAAAATTCCCAAACAAATACTTGATTATAACCAGTGTCTTAATGATGTTGAATTAAACAGATATCCTGATCCCCTTTGTAAAAGCCTATGTAATGC
>CAKTDK010000085.1 GCA_934541205.1 uncultured Eubacteriales bacterium | reverse complement strand
ATTCTGGGATCTTTTAATTCTCTGATAATATAAGATAATTCCTTTAAAACCTCTTCATTTATTCTGTCCTGTCTGAAATTCGGCATATTTATCTCCTTTAAAAAGGTCAGCTTTTAACTTCTTCCATAATAAAGGCTTCTATTATATCGCCTTCTTTTACATCATTATAGTTTGCAATTCCGATACCGCATTCAAAACCTTCGGCAACTTCTTTTGCATCGTCTTTAAATCTTTTGAGAGAATCTATTTCTCCCTCAAAAATAACTATATTGTCACGTAAAAGTCTAACCTTTGCATTTCTTGTTATTTTACCTGATTTTACATAGCTTCCGGCAATAGTTCCCACCCCGGAAACTTTAAACGTCATTCGAACTTCCGCCTGACCAAGCACTACTTCTTTATAAGTAGGATCAAGCATACCTTTCATAGCGGCTTCGATTTCTTCAATACAGTCATAAATTATTCTGTAAAGTCTTACGTCAACTTCATTTACCTTTGCGCTTTGCTGCGCTCCGCTGTCAGGGCGAACATTAAAACCTACAACAATAGCGTTTGAAGCCTGGGCAAGCATTACATCGCTTTCGGTAATTCCTCCCACGCCGCCGTGAATAACTTTGACTTTAACTTCATCGTTTGAAAGCTTTTCAAGAGAAGTTTTTACAGCTTCAACACTTCCTTGTACATCGGCTTTAACAATGACGTTAAGTTCTTTTATACCGGAATTTATCTGATTGAATAATTCGTCAAGAGAAACCTTGCTGTTTGCTTTAAACATTTCTTCCTTAGCGCTTTCACGTCTTTGCTGAGCAAGCTCTCTTGCCATTTTTTCGTTTTCAACTGCGCGGAACGTTTCCCCTGCTGTAGGAACTTCGGAAAGACCTATAATTTCAACCGGCATAGAAGGTCCGGCTTTTGATACTTTTCTTCCTTTATCATCGGTCATTGCACGGACACGGCCTACAGAAGTTCCGGCAATTATAACATCAGATGAATTTAATGTTCCGTTTTGTACAAGAACCGTTGCAACAGGACCTCTTCCTTTATCAAGTCTTGCTTCAATTACAGTACCTATTGCCATTCTGTCAGGATTTGCCTTAAGCTCTGCCATTTCAGCCTGTAAAAGTACCATTTCAAGAAGAGTATCAATGTTATCATGCTTAACGGCTGAAACGGGAACACAGATAACGTCTCCTCCCCATTCTTCGGGAACAAGTTCATATTCGGTAAGAGCTTGTTTAACCCTGTCGGGATTTGCCGAATCCTTATCCATTTTGTTTATCGCAACGATTATAGAAACCCCAGCAGCTTTAGCATGATTTATAGCTTCAACAGTCTGAGGCATAATTCCGTCGTCCGCCGCTACAACCAAAATAGCTATATCAGTAACCTGAGCTCCTCTTGCTCTCATGGAAGTAAACGCAGCATGACCGGGAGTATCAAGGAATGTAATATCCTTCCCGTTGATTTTAACCGTATAAGCCCCTATATGCTGAGTTATTCCTCCTGCTTCAGATGAAGTAACGCTGGTATTTCTTATTGCGTCAAGAAGGGAAGTTTTTCCATGGTCAACGTGTCCCATAACAACAACTACAGGAGGACGTTCCTTTAAATTTTCTTCTTTATCTTCACTTTCGTCAAAAAGCTTTTCTTCAATTGTAACAACAACCTCTTTTTCAACCTTTGCCCCGAATTCTTCAGCAGCAATCGCAGCAGTGTCAAAATCAATAATCTGTCCTGCCGCAGCCATAACGCCGAGAGTCATAAGCTTTTTAATAAGGTCTGCATTTGTAACTTTAAGCATTTTTGCAAGCTCTGTAACAGATATTTCATCCGGTATTTTTACTTTAAGCTGATGTTTGATTTTTGCTTTTTCAAGCTGAAGTTTTTTTAGTTTTTCCGCCTCGTTGTTCTTTTTGTTAAACCTATCGTTTTTATTGCCTTTTTTTATTTTCTGCTTTAAATTAGCATTTGCAGACATTTTTTTTGCTCTTTCCGGAGCAAGCTCTTCAAGCTTTTCATCATATTTTCCAAGGTCTACATTGCGTTCCTTGGTATCAATATATCTTACTCCCGGTTTTTCTTTAGCTTTTTCCTCCGAAACATTTACCTTTGTATCATCTTTTTTATCTGAAGAAGTCTTATCTTCAGAATTTTTTTTGATTTCAGATACTTTCTTCTCTGTTTTTTGATTTTTTGATTTAGAAGATTTTTCTGTTTTTTCCTTCGGTTCTTCTTTTTCTTTTGAAGAATTTTCAAACCCTTCTTTTATATATTCGTCAAAAGATTCAACCTTATTCTCTTTTGTATAAAAATCAAATAAAAAATCCAACTCATCTGAAGTTAAAATCTGCATATGATTTTTAGGCATTTCAAATTTTTCAGCAATTTTGTTCATAACATCCTTGCTTTTTAAATTTAGATCCTTTGCAAGTTCATGAACTCTGTATTTATTTTCAATCGCCATTCGTAATAGCCTCCGTTTCCTGATTAATCGCCTTTACATTAATTATATTAAGCAGCGCTTTTTTAAAATTTTCATCTGTAATTACTATTGAAACACACTTTTCTTTTCCCAAAGAATGCCCAAGCTGTTCTTTTGTATATTCGGTTTCAATCATTTGAACTTTTCTGTACTTGCAGGCATTAATGATATCATTTCTGTTATTTTTACCGGCGTCTTTTGAAATAATAACAAGCTTTGCCTTTCCGCTTTTTATATACTGATCGGATAAAAAAGCTCCGCCGAAACATTTTCCCGCTTTTTTTGATATTGAAATCATAGATAAAAACTTATCATTCACCTTTTGAAAGCTCCTCTTTTAATTTTTCATAAACTTCATCGGGTATTTTTGTATCAAAAGTGCGTTCCAATTTTTTTGTTTTAATAGCTTTTTCAAGGCACTCCATATTTTTGCAGATATAAGCTCCCCGTCCCGCCATTTTTCCCGTAAAATCTATATTTATATCTCCATCTTTATTTTTAACAATTCTTACAAGCTCTCTTTTTGAAAACATAGAAACACATCCGACACACATTCTCATAGGTATTTTTTTCGGCATATCTATATCTTCCTTTCTGAAATTATTCGCCGCTTATAGGTTTTATATCTATTTTCATTCCTGTAAGCTTTGCCGCAAGCCTAGCATTCTGTCCTTCTTTTCCTATAGCAAGAGAAAGCTGACTTTCAGGCACTTCCACATAGCAGATTCTTTCTTCATCGTTTACATCAACTTTAATAACTTCCGACGGTGAAAGGGCAGCTTTTACAAACTCGCCCATATCTTCACTGTATTTTATAATATCTATTTTTTCGCCTTTCATCTCATTTAAAATTGCTGTAACCCTTGTACTTTTCGGTCCGATACAAGCTCCCACAGCGTCAACGTTTTCATCCTTTGACCATACCGCTATTTTAGTACGAAGTCCGGCTTCTCTGGCAATAGATTTAATTTCAACAATTCCGTCATATATTTCGGGAACATTCATCTCAAAAAGCCTTTTAACAAAACCGGGATGAACTCTTGAAATATTCACCATAGGCCCTTTTACGCCTTTTTTTACATCGGATACAAAAACCTTTATTGTATCGCCGACCTGAATAGATTCTCCCGGAATCTGTTCACGGCTTAAAAGCATAAGCTCAGTTTTTCCTCCTACTTCAATCAAAGCATTTCCGTTTAACTGATCCACTCTTTGTACAACACCTGTAATAAGCTCCTGATTTTTTGAGGACAATTCGTTAAATAAAGGTATCTTCTCCGCTTCCCTTATTCCTTGAATTATAACCTGTTTTGCAGTCTGAGCGGCAATTCTTCCGAAATTTTTTGTTTGAATCTCAACTTCTACTACATCGCCTATTTCATATTTCTTTGATTTTTGTCTTGCGTCCTCAAGAGAAATTTCTATCTGAGGATCTTCAACAAGCTCAACAACCGTCTTTTTAAGGCAAACCTTAAAATCAAACTTTTTCTCATTTAAATGTACAACTACATTGTCTCCCACACCAAAATCTTTTTTGCAGGCAGAAGCAAGAGCCGCTTCTACCTTTTCTATCATATAATCCTTTGGTATTCCTTTTTCCTGTTCCAGCATATCAAGCGCTGTAAAAAAATCTTTGTTCACTTTTTTCCTTTAACCTCCTAAAATTATTTGAACTGTATTTTTTATCAGTTTTTAAAAGATACTTCTCCTATAATATGAATACTCGAAATATCGGTTTTTAAAAATTCTTTTTCTTCACCGCTATCGGTAACAATAGTTATTTTGCCGTTATTATATTCTTTTAAAACTCCGGAAAATTCTTTTTCTTTGTCTTTGGAAGAAAAAAGCTTTACATAAACATTTTTCCCTATAGCTTTTTCAAAATCTTTGTCAAATTTCAAAGGCTTATCAATTCCGACAGACGCAACTTCAAGTATATACGCTTTTTCAACCGGATCTTTTTCATCCAAAAACTTATTTAGTTTTCTTGTTAAAACTTCAAGATCCTCAATAGTCACATTTCTGTCGCCATCAAGAAAAACTCTCAGATAATAATAAGGCCCTTCCTTTTTAAATTCAACGTCCCATACTTCTATTCCTCTTTCAAGAGCTATAGGCATTGCAAAATCTTTTACAACTTTTAAAAGCTCATTTGTTTTCAAAATCCTTCCTCCCTTCAGACAAACAATAAAGAGTGGGAAGCCCCACTCTTTAACATCATATAAACTATAATTAAACTTTACAATATATATTATACCATATTTTTTTAAAAATGCAACATTTTTATTATTTATTGTTAAGCTCCGCATAATTTAATATATTTCTGCACAAAAATGCTGTTACCACGCTTGCAGCAGTATTCCATACCGCCATGGTTAAAAGTACGGTAACCGTTGTAAATCCGGGGTTAGAAAGCCCGAGCAAAATTCCGATAACCGCTCCCGGAGCTATAATTGTAAATATTACAACTCCGTAAACAAGAATTACGAGCATTTTACTTGAAACCGAACCCATAATTCTTTCCGTTACAAAATTTCCTGCCATAAAAATAAGACCGAAACTTATTCTTGAAATTACCGCGCATATAAAAGTCAAAGGTGAAAGCTTTAAAATAAATCCTAAAATTATGAATAAAACTAAAGACTCATATACTATTTTTATAATATTTTCAAGACTTATCATAATAAGCTTTTTAAAAGCAGACTGAGGAACCATATAAACATAAGGTTTTACAAGCTCCTTTGCCCATCTTCCAAGACAAACATTAAAAAACTGCATATATACGGAAAATACATAAATACCTATAAAAGCTCCGTTTCCTTCCTCATGACTCATAATTACGGAAAACACAATTATAATCGCCATAAAAACAAGAGTCATACCGTCAAAAATAAATATTTTACTTCTTCTGTTTTCTAAAAGATGTTTATAGAAAAATGCAGAAGCGCCTTTTCCTTTATCAAGGCCGGTTTTTCCAACCTTTACATTTTTGGGTATAACTTCTCCGACTTTTCCTTCTTTTTTCATTGTAATGGCGTTTTGAGAAATTTCGGTTGCCTTTATAACATCCTCATAATAGTCTCCTTTGCTTTTCATCATATAGAAAAGAAGACCTGCAATACTAATTACAACGACTCCTATACCAAGTATAATAAGGGTAATATTTTCGGTAATTATCCCTGATACAAAAGCACTGCACCATCCGCCAACCGGAACAATTCTAAACAATATGGAATTTCCCGTTTCCGTTAAGGTTTTAATAATATTTTCTATATTGCTGTAATCTCTTGTCACTACATTTATAGCAGCATATACGAACAATAAGGCTGTAACACCGTAAAAAGCATATTTTATACCGCTTTTAAGTTTATCACTTCCGCAAGAATAGATAGCCATGGAAACAAGCTGTCCCATAAAAAATACTATACAATATCCAAGCATAATAAATATCATCTGCAAAAAATCTATATTATAAATAGTACTTATCCAACCGTATTGAAAAAATATCACAAGTCCTATCATCAAAGTCATACCCATCTGTTTGATAAGACCGTAGATAAGTATTTTTTTTGAAGAAACAGGAGTATTAAAAAGGATATTTACATCTGCCATTGAAAAAAACGTTGCGCCGGTAGTAAACCCCCTTGAAGAAGTATACAAAAATACTCCGAAATAAAGAACAAATATAAGCGCCGTCAGTTCAGAAATATTTCTAAATTCAATAGCTCCTTCCACCGCACGGGAAAAAACAGAAGAAAGTATTACAACTGCAAATGCAAATATCATTAAAAGCGCCGAAACCAATTTTGCAGGATTTTTAAAAAGTTCTTTGATGTTGTTTTTTAAAGTAGTAAAAAATAAATACTTTATACCTTTCATATTCAGTCAACCTTTCCCTCTGTAATTTCAAAAAATAGATCGGAAAGAGATTCCTCCTTAAGACTTGGATCATCGCTGTATTTTGTAACCGCAAATTTTCCGTTTATCATAATATGAGCTACATCCCAATAATCCTCAACACTGTCAAGCATATGAGTACTTATCAAAATGGATGTTCCGGCGGCTTTCATTTCAAAAAGCAGATTTTTAAGTTCTTTTATCGCATGAGGATCAAGTCCTACCAAAGGCTCGTCAAATATAAGTACTCTGGGTTTCGGAAGTACCGCGCAGCAAATGCTTAATTTTTGCTGCATACCTTTTGAAAGTTCTTTTCCAAGCTTATCTTTTTTATCCATAAGTTCAAATTTCGTAAGAAGAATATCTATATCCTTTTCATAATCTGAAAGATCATATGCCCTTGCAATAAACTCAAGATGCTCTCTTACCGTAAGAAGATCATATATAGCCGGCATTTCCGGGACATACCCCAAAAGCTTTTTTGCTTCAAGTGATTTATTATCATACCCACAAACGGTTATTTTTCCGGAAAATCTCAAAAGTCCGGCAATACATTTTATTATTGTAGATTTTCCGGCGCCGTTAGGACCCAAAAGCACCGCTATTTTACCGTTTTCTACATTAAAGCTTATATCGTCGTTAGCTTTAACTTTGCCGTATCTTTTCGTAACATTTTGTACACTGAACATTTATTTTTCCTCCCAAAAGCTTTTTATAATTTTCTTTCATAATATATTTTAAATGCCAACATAATTATTTCGGATATGAGAAATACGAAAAATAATGTAAAGCATATTTTTTTATCTATAAAACCAAATACAACCGTAAAAATACAAAGCAGAAACAATATTACCGTCATAGCCTTTGTAACGCATTTATACATGACAAATATATTTCGTTCATCATGAATTTTTATGTAATACTTTTTTAGTTTATCATTATTTTTATATAAAACAATATATTTTACAAGATTTATACAAAGAACTGTAAAGGCTCCAAGCAAAGAACCGGTCTGAATTCCGAAAACAAAATCCGAAACTTTGCTTTTTGCTGTTATTACGCCATAAAAATTCAAGGCGATAATTACTAAAACAATACCGCAAAATATACATTTTCTTTTTAATTTTATGCGAAATTTCTCCATCAAAAATCCTCCGTTTCCGAAAAATCAAAAACATCTTCTATCTTAAGCCCAAAAAACTTAGATATCCTATATGCAAGAACTAAAGACGCCGTATACCTTTCATTTTCAAGGCTTATTATTGTCTGTCTTGTAACTCCAACCC
>CAKTDK010000084.1 GCA_934541205.1 uncultured Eubacteriales bacterium | reverse complement strand
GAGATATACATATCAATATTTTATTTATTATAGATTTATTTTTTATTGTAATCATCATTCACCCAAATTTTTTAATACTTCAAAATTATCAGTAAAATCTTTCTCTCTTAGTATATTATAAGTAATTATCTTATGATCAATAAACCATTGATTGTTACTGTCATTAAAGTAATAATTTCCGTCTTTGTCAAGCATAACTTTTCCGTTAATAAATTCTATATCGCTGTTTCTCATTTCATCAAGAAATTTAAAAACCTGAATTTTCGGAAAAGATGCAAGCTCTAAAATATCACATCCAAGCATTGCTACACTGGTATTTCTGTTGGTTTTTATTTGTTTTGACTTATCATTTGTATAAATAAAATACGATGATTGAAAAAATTCATTATATCTGTTCGGAGTTTCATTGCTTAGCTTAAATTCTTTAAAAAATTGATCAGATTCATCAATTACCGGCATATGATCTCCGAAAAATACTAAAATTGTCGGTCTATCTGAATTATTTATATAATCGTATAACTTTTTTAAAGCTTGTATTGATTCTTTTACTCCGGAAGCATAGGAAGACAATGATGTTTTTGTTTTTTCACTTATATTATTAAGTATTTCTACAGAATCAGAAAAGCTTTTAAATTTTCCGTCATAATAAGGATAATGATTTTGCATAGTAATAGCATACAAAAATAAAGGATTATTATTTTGTTCTGCTTCTTCTATTTGTTCAATAATTAAATCCGTTAAATAATCATCTGTAACATATTCGTCTTCTTTAATAAAATCACTTCTTTGTTCCAAATCTTCTATTCCGATAAATTCATCAAAACCCAAAAGTGGATATACTTTATTTCTCTGATAAAATTTTTTCATATAAGGATGAATCCCCACCGTTTTATAATCTAAAATTTTAGCGTAAGAAGCCAAAGTCGGAACTTCATTTTTTACAAACTGCTGATATGGTAGCGCACCCTCAAAAGAAATATCAAGAGAAAGACCCGATAAAAATTGAAATTCAGATCTTGAAGTTCCTCCTCCGTTTACAGGAACGGATATATTTCCGTAAATAGAGTTTAAAGCCATATCATCATATAAATTATAAATATTTTCAGATAATTCAAGCCCGTCTATTAAACGCAAATCACAAAATGATTCGCTCATTATGCAGATAATATTAGGCTTATACTCAATATTTTTTATTTGAGAAACAGTATTGTCATCAATTTTATATTTATTATATAATTCATCAATTCTTAAGCTATATTGATTTGTTTTGTCCAATTTCATATTACAGCAATTTTGTAGAAATGATCCTATAAAACCGTTTTCCTGAAAATAATTTATATCTTGATATTTAAGCATTTCCGGAGTAAGACCAAGTACAGGCAAAAACTTATCTTTAACAGTATTACTTGTAAAAAATAAACCGTAAGCCAAAATTACTGTACAAAATGGAATAATATTTACTTTTTTAAAAGAAAATTTTAAATCTGATATAAATAGCAGAAAAATATAAATAATAAAAGCGATAACTCCAATAATCATTTTAGGAGTTACAGTAAGATTTCCTTCTGCAAATCCTGTAATTTCGCCTAAGTTTCCGACTAAAAGTATATCCCATGGAAAAAAAGGATAAGAAGTAATGTTAAATTTTATTACATTAACAAATACGGCAATCATTATAATCGAACCGAAAATTAATGAAGATAGCCAAAATCTTTTTATAATCAGTGCAAAAGAAAAAATAATTATTGATAAAAAAACATATAAAAATAATATCAAAAATATCTTATTTCCCAAATAATTAAAAAAATTACTTATTCCTCTTGAATTGGTAAATTCAGCAATTAAAATCAATGCAAACGGAAAAAAAACGGCAAGAAACCATTTAAAAGCTTTCCCAAAATTATTTTCATTAAAAAAAAGCTTAATTTTTGTCATATAATCACTTCCATGAAAGTTATAATAACATTTTAAATAAAAAAAATCAACTTTATAAATATTTTACTTGTATTTTAAAGAATTAAAATATATAATTTGTTTTGAGGTGATTATGTGATAAAACACAATATTGCAATAATTGCAGCAGCCGGAAATGGAAGCAGAATGAGTTTTGAAAACAGCAGCAAACAATTTATTGAGCTTAAAAATCATCCGGTTATATATTATTCTGTAAAAATTTTTTCTGACTGTGATTTTATTGACAAAATAATAATAACAGTAAAAGAAGAACATAAAAAAGCATTTATGGATTTTCTTGAAAAATACAAATTCAGTAAGGAAATATTAATTATCAATGGCGGAAAAACGCGTCAGGAATCAGTTTTTAACGCCCTCGAAAGTTGTAAGAATGAAGATTATGACTATGTTTTTATTCATGACGGAGCCCGTCCGTTTTTAACTTTTGAAATGCTTGAAAAAGGATTTTCAAAAATGATTTCTTCAAATATACATTGCGGAGCTTTTGGAGTAAAAATTAAAGATACAATAAAAAAATCAAATTCTAATAATATAATATCTCAAACTATCGACAGAAATAATTTGTATTCCATTCAGACCCCCCAGATATTTCCTTTTAAAAAATATTTGGAATATAAAAAAGTTATAAAAGAAAAAAAACTTGATTTTACCGATGACTGTCAGATTTTTGAATATTTCAATCATAAAATAATGATATTAGACGGCAGCTATGACAATATAAAAATTACTACAGACGATGATATTATTATCGGCGAATCAATTTTAAAAAGGAGAAAAAAATGAGAATTGGTCACGGATATGACGTACATAGACTTACAGAAGGAAGAAGATTGATTTTAGGAGGAATTGATATTCCTTTTAATAAAGGACTTCTAGGACATTCAGACGCTGATGTATTGGTTCACGCTATTATGGACAGCCTTCTCGGTGCCGCCGGACTTGGAGATATAGGAAAACATTTTCCTGATAATAATGACCATTTTAAAAACGCGAATTCACTTAATCTTCTTTCAGAAGTAAATAATTTATTAAAAAATAATAATTATTCTATTGTTAATATAGACGCTACAATAATTGCCCAATCTCCAAAATTATCCCCTTATATAGAAAAAATGAAATATAATATTGCAAATATTTTAAGTATTGATTTAAGTAAAATAAATATAAAAGCTACTACGGAAGAACACCTTGGATTTACTGGTGAAGGGGCCGGAATTTCTGCACACAGCGTTTGTTTAATAAAGGAGGAAAATTAAAATGGAACTAAAAAATAAATTTATACTTTTCCAAGGTGACAGTGTAACTGATGTTTCAAGAAGCCGGGAAGATTTAACAGACCTTGGAGGCGGATATGTAAAATATATATCAGAAATTTTATCGTCAAAAAATATTTGCTGCAAAATTTTAAACAGAGGTGTTTCGGGAGATACCACTTCTCTGTTGCTCAAAAGATGGAATGAAGATACAATTAAGTTACAGCCTGACATTTTAAATATTTTAATAGGAGTAAATGATACTTGGAGAAGATACGATTCAAATTTTCCTATCTCAACTGAAGAATTTAAAAATAATTATAAAAAATTGCTTGATATTACTTTAGAAAAAACAAATGCAAAAATAATACTTTGTCTTCCTTTCATTTTGGAATTTGACGATTTTATGAAAAAAATGAAATATGAAGATTTAATATATAAACAACAGGCAATAAAAGAAATTTGCAAAGAATATAGCTTGCCGTTAATTGATTTTCAGAAAATATTTGATATAAGCTTAGAGAAAACAGGTTTAAGAGAATTGTCTATAGAAGGAATTCATCCATTGGAAAAAGGACATAAAATTCTCGCTGAGTATTGGATAAAAGAAGTGGAAAAATTACAATAAAAAATCAGTCCGAAATATTTTTCGGACTGATTTTTTGTTATTTAATTAATTTTCCTTCAGAATACAAAGGAAGTTTTTCAAGATAAATTATATCGTCTCTTTCAGCGGCTTTGCCTTCAGCTAAAATTGACGCTTTTCCTACTATTTTTCCCCCGGCTTTTTCTACCAGCTTTTCAACGGCTTTTAATGATTCGCCTGTCGAAATAACATCATCAATAATAACAACTCTTTTTCCATTCATAGCTTTTGCATCGTTTCCGTCAATATAAAGAGTTTGAATTGCTTCTGTTGTAATAGATCTTACCTGTACCGAAAAAATCTCTTTCATATAAAGTTTTGGAGCTTTTCTGGCTATTATATATTTATCTTGTTTCATTTGTTTTGCCATTTCATAGATAAGAGGAATGCTTTTTGCCTCAGGCGCTATCATAATATCATGTTCCGGAAGTTTTTTTATAAGTTCAGAGGCACAAGCTGTTGTAAGCTCAACGTCTCCAAAAATAACAAAAGCAAAAATACCTAAATTTTCATTAATTTCACAATACGGAAGAACTCTTTCAACTCCCGCAATATTCATTACTAAATCTTTCATTTTAAAATCTCCTTTTTTAAATCAGCCTGCCGGCCATTCAAATTTTCTGCCTGCCAAAATATGAAAATGTATATGAAAAACTGTTTGTCCCGCGGCTTCATTGCAGTTTGTAACAACACGATAACCGTCTTTAAAATCATATTCTTTAGAAATTTTTGAAATTACTTCATATATTTTAGAAATATATATACTGTTTTCTTTATTTATATCATCCAAAGTTGAAATATGTTTTTTAGGAACGGCAAGAAAATGATAAGGTGCAGTAGGCTCTATATCTTTAAAAACATATACATAGTCATCTTCATAAATTTTTTCTGAAGGTATATCCCCGTTTATTATTTTACAAAAAAGACAATCGTTCATAGTAATTTGCTCCTTTACTTTATTAAAGCGCCCAATATTTCCGGAAGTTTCATCAATGCTTCATCCATTTTGGTTAAATCTTTAGCGCCTGCCATAGCGCTGTCTGGCTTTCCGCCTCCGCCTCCGCCTGTAACTTTAGCTACTTCACGCACAATAATTCCGGCGTTAGCTCCTTTTTTTACGGCTTCTTTACCGCAAACGCAGTATATTGTAACTTTTCCTTTTAAAGCGCAGGTTAAAACTGCAACTACATCTTCAGCTTTATCTTTTATTATATCTCCCATATTTCTTATAACATTAAAGTCAGTTCCGCTGAATCCCGCAGTAATAAGCTTAATACCGTGAAATTCCACCGCTTTATCAAATAATCCGTCAATTTTTGTAGCGGCAAGTTTTGAATTTAATATTTCTATTTTTTTATCTTTTTCTTTTAAATCATTTATGAGGCTTTCACTTTTAGATATAATTTCACCCGTGTTTTTAAGTTTCATGTTTAAAGCTACAGAAGAAATTGTATTATTTGCGTCATCGAGCAGTTTTAACACTCCCATACCTGTAGTGCCTTCTATTCTTCTGACGCCGGACGCTACAGAATTTTCGGAAATAATCTTAAAAAGGCCCAATTTTCCGGTGTTGTCAACATGAGTTCCTCCGCAAAATTCAACAGAAAAATCTCCCATTTTAACTACCCTTACAATATCTCCGTATTTTTCTCCGAAAAGTGCCATTGCGCCAAGCTTTTTTGCTTCTTCAATAGGCATTTCTTTTTTCTCAACTTCAATATCATCAAGAATTTCTTCATTTACTAAGTCTTCAACTTTTTGAAGTTCTTCTTTAGTCATTGCGCTGAAATGAGTAAAGTCAAATCTTACTCTGTTTTCGTCAACATAAGAACCTGATTGTTCAACATGGGAACCCAGTACTTTTCTTAAAGCAGCCTGAAGCAAATGAGCAGCAGAATGGTTTCTCATAATAGATTTTCTTCTGTTAAAATCAATTTTCAGTGTAACTTCATCCGCAGAATTTAATATACCGTCTTCAAGATAACCTATATGCATATATTTATTGTCTTTTGTCTTTTTAGTGTCAGTAACGATAAATTTTCCGTTGTCACAGCTTATTTCTCCGCTGTCGCCTACTTGACCTCCGCTTTCAGCGTAAAAAGGAGTTTTTTCAGTAATAATAACAGCCTTTTCATTGTCGGATATTTCGTCGACAAATTTTCCGTCTTTAATCAAAGCTAAAATTTTTGTTTCTTCCCAGGAAGAATTATAACCTGTAAATATAGTTTTCGGAAAAGAAGATAAATCAATTTCTCCGCTGTCTACCCAGCCTAAATCTCCCATTTCATTTCTTGCATTTCTTGCTCTTTCTTTTTGTTCATCCATAAGATTTGAAAATTCGTTTAAATCAACATCCATATTTTTTTCAGCAAGAATATCAGCCGTCATATCAACAGGAAATCCGAAAGTATCATAAAGTTTAAAAGCTTCGGCGCCCGATAAAGTTTTTTTGCCTTCTTTTTCAAGAGAAGATATAAATGAATCAAGTATTGATAATCCCTGATCAATCGTTTTTGCAAAATTTTCTTCTTCAATTTTTATAACTTTTTGAATAAGCGCTTTTTTCTCGACAAGTTCCGGATAAGCATTTTTATTTTCATTTATTACTGTTTCAGCTAACTTATATAAAAACGGTTTTTTAATACCAAGAAGTTTTCCATGCCTTGCAGCGCGGCGGATAAGTCTTCTTAACACGTATCCTCTTCCTTCATTTGAAGTAAGAACACCGTCGCAGATCATAAATACACTTCCGCGAATGTGGTCGGTAATTACTCTTATAGAAATATCTTTTTTTTCATCGTCATGATAATTGACTTCTGCAATCTTGCATATATGTTTTATAATATTTTGCACTGTATCAACTTCAAAAAGATTATCTACCCCTTGAACAATACATGCAAGTCTTTCAAGTCCCATGCCGGTATCAATGTTTTTTTGCTTTAAATCCGAATAATTTCCGTTTCCGTCATTTTCAAACTGAGAAAATACCAAATTCCAAAACTCAACAAATCTGTCGCAGTCACATCCGGGAGCACAGTTTGGATTTTTACATCCGTATTTTTCTCCTCTGTCAAAGTATATTTCAGAGCAAGGTCCGCAAGGCCCCGAACCTATTTCCCAGAAATTATCTTCTTTTCCCAAACGCACCATGTGATCAGGAGAAACCCCGACCTTTTTTGTCCAAATATCGTATGATTCATCATCATCCTGATAAACTGATACATAAAGTTTATCAACAGGAAGCTCCATTACTTTAGTGCAAAATTCCCATGCCCAGGCAGTTACTTCATTTTTAAAGTAATCTCCGAAAGAAAAATTACCCAGCATTTCAAAAAATGTACCGTGTCTTGACGTTTTTCCTACGTTTTCTATATCAGGAGTTCTTATACATTTTTGGCAGGTAGTTACTCTTTTTGAAGGAGGCACTTCTTCACCTGTAAAAAATTTTTTCATAGGAGCCATTCCGGAATTAATTAATAAAAGGCTTTTATCATTTAACGGAACAAGAGGAAAGCTTTTTAATCTGTAATGTCCTTTTTCCTCAAAAAATGATAAAAACTTTTCACGGACTTCGTTTAGTCCCATCCACTGCATTTATATCATCCTTTCAAATAATAATCAAAATAAAAAAGCCTTCATCCTTAAAATATAAGGACGAAAGCATTACTTCCGCGGTACCACCTTATTTGTGTAAAAACACCGGCTTTATATTTCTTAACGCGAAAAACGCTGCGCTTTTGACACAGAGGCTCAGAAACAGCAAAAATATACTCAGTATAAGAAACCTTTCAGCCAATGAATTTCCTCTCTTATGTATACGAAAAATATTTTAATTTTCTTCATCGCCATAATTTATAATATAAAAACT
>CAKTDK010000083.1 GCA_934541205.1 uncultured Eubacteriales bacterium | reverse complement strand
AAACTCTCCGTTTCCATAAAGATGCATTCCCAAACAGCTGACTCCGTTTTTTTGAACAAATTCTAATTTTTCTGATATATCAATATTTTCAGTGTTTTTAAACAATCCGCTTTTTAAAAGCATCTCTGTTTCCTTTGAATGTTCAGTTAAAAATTTTTATTTGCCTCACTATTCAAATATTTAAAATATAAAATTAGTATACTAATAATAATTTTTAATTATCAAATTGTCAATGTTTGTAATTATTTTTTTATTTATAGTAATAGAAAATTTCAAAATGAATAAAATGTATTTTGAAGGGAGGAAATAAAACTTTTAGAAAGGAGAATCAATATAAATGGCATTTTCCAATTTGGAAATTTTAGCGCGGATTATAAAATGTGAAGCCGGAGGCGAAGGTGAAACAGGGATGAAAGCCGTTGCCTGTGTAGTTATGAATCGTGTTGAAGTTACTTACGGAGAATACGGAAGACTTCACACCATAAGAGCAGTCGTTTATCAGCCTGGACAATTTGACTGCGTAAGAGAAGAAATCCGAGGAAGTTATAATATGCAAAATATATACAATATGCGTCCCGAACAAGTCCACTATGATATTGCAAACTGGGCTATAGCCGGAAACAGGCTTACAAATCTCGGATTTGCCCTTTGGTATTTCAATCCTTTTGCTCCTACATGCAGACAAAACTTTCCTTCTGCTGTAGGAGAATTCGCTATACGAATAGGTGATCATTGCTTTTATAATCCGACACAAAATTATTCTAATACATAGGAGGAAATATATGAATAACAACTTAAACAATCCCTGCTGCTGTATTCCGGGAAATAACACAAACGGAAAAAATCCGCCGCCTGATTTTAA
The DNA here is from genome assembly GCA_934541205.1 of uncultured Eubacteriales bacterium. Lineage (GTDB taxonomy): Bacteria > Bacillota > Clostridia > Oscillospirales > RGIG7773 > RGIG7773. Next base: position 6,888 of record CAKTDK010000083.1, on the reverse strand, counting down.
TTCTTTACCTCAGGATCCTTTTGACAGCGAAGAAATGAGAGGTTCAATCCAAAGAATACTTGCTGACAATATTGGAGAATATGTAGTCATAGAATTTTTAATAGGAACAGAAAGAATAATGAGAAAACAAGGATTATTATATCTTGTTGGTACAAGCTATGTAACATTATTCGACGATATGCAAAATAACTATATAATATGCGATATTTTTTCTGTAAAATTTGTTTATTTTTATCATCCCGGAGAAAGACCCAAAGTAAACTTTAACATGCTTTCACAAAATGCAAACGGAAGATAATATTTAAAAGAACAGAACCGAAAATATTTTCGGTTCTGTTCTTTTAAATCGGAAGATCAAACTCCTCTTCATCAGTTATATTTTTTTCTATATTTTGATTTTCTAATTTCTTTTGATTTTTCAAAAACTGCATATATCTGATTACAGCAACCAGTATTACTATACTGCTCAGCATAACCTCCGTATCTGCATCACAAGAATTTTGTCCCGATATTTTCGTTTCAAAAGCTACATTTTGTGATATTTTATGAAACTCAAGAAGCGCATAAATTACAAGTAATGACGATACAGCCTGCATAGAAAATAAATCCGGAAAACACTTCTCATTAAATTTTTCTGGAAATATACTTTTGCATAATAGCATGTCACGCTGTATATCAATAACTTTATACCTGATAATAATACCAGATAATATATAATTCATATATTTTTCACTGTCATCAAGTATTTTCAGCTGCTTTTTTATCTCGTTTGGTAAATTAATAAATTTACTGTCTTCTATCTTGACCTCCTCCTTAATAAGCCTTACAATATTATATGTTAAATATATTTTTTAGCATATATAAAGGAGATGTTTATAATGATTTATTATCCAAAAGAATTAAAGCTAAAGAATAATAAAATTTGCATATTAAGAAACGCAGATTTAAATGACAGTGAAAAAATGATAGATTTTTTAAAGATTACTTCTGAAGAAAATCCTTATATGATAAGATATTCCGAAGAAATAAATATATCAGTTGAAGATGAAAAAAAGTTTCTGGAAAATAAAATAAAAAGTCCAGATGAAATTATTCTTTTAGCAATTGTTGATAACAAAATAGCTGCCAGTATAGGTCTTAATTTAATAAGTCCGTATTTAAAATTTAGACACAGAAAAGAAATAGGAATTTGTGTAAAAAAGGATTTTCAAAATTTAGGTATTGCTTCTGTTCTTATGAAAGAAATCATCTCTCTAGCAAAAAATACAAATACAGAACAAATTGAACTTGAAGTAAGTACTGAAAATAAAATCGCTTTAAAGCTTTATAAAAAATTCGGTTTTAAAGTATACGGTGAAAGAAAAAATTCATACAAATTTAAAGATAACTCTTATAATAATATGTATCTTATGATACTGGAATTATAAAAAAGATTGCAGCAAATTACTGCAATCTTTTTTACTAAGCAAGATTAAATTTTAATTTCATCTTTTTATAAGAATCGGATTTAAATACTTCATATAAACAACAAGCCTTATCTACCAAACAAACAATTATACTCTCTTTATATTTAGGAGGAGAAATTGTTAAAGGAAACATATGCTTTTTTATTATATCTTTTTCAATGGAAGACAATTCAAATTCGGTTTCGGCATTTTTCAAAGCTGAAACCGGATGTGAAAACCCATGTTTTTTATATCTTGTAATATGCCAGTCATATAAAAAATAATCGTGCAAAAGAGCTCCTGTTATTAAATCCTTTTCGCAAACCTTTAATCTAAGTTTTTTTGCAATTTTATAACTGTAATAAGCTACTGCAATGCTATGAAAAAAACAGGATGTGTTCCTATGATGCTTATGAGACTTTGTCATATCAAGTTTTGATTTTTTATATACACTTTCAAAATTATTTTTAAAAAAAATATCTATATTCTGTTTTTCTTTTCTATTCATAATAAACCTTTCAAATATAACTTTAAAATTATTATACAACATAAATAATAAAATAATTATAAAAAATTATTAATTAATAATTAATTTTTAATATTTCGCAATTTTTTTATAAAACCATTTATAAACAATTGTATTTCTTCTATTTTAAAAATATAAGCTGACGCAATATATAATGCTGCTCCAAAAATAACGGATACACCAAAGGAAGCAAATACTCCAATATAAATAACTAAAACATTATAGCACAAAAGCATTACAGCAGAAATAGCGACAGAAATTATAACGGTTTTTCCAAACACTGTAAGTATTTTTTTCTGCCCTATATCCCCTATCTTTTTTCTAAGACTTAAATACATTAAAACCGCACTTGAAACCGCAGAAATACTTGTAGCAAGAGCAAGTCCAGAAATTCCCATAAACCTTGATAATATAAAGTTTAAAATAATATTTATAAGTATGGCGTATACAGAATTTTTTATAGGAGTTTTTGAATCTTTTAAAGAATAAAATACTTTTACAAGAATATCTCTGAATGAAACAAAAATCATCCCCAAAGAATAACATATCAATGCCGAAGATGTTTCCGTCATAGCAGCTTCATCAAAAGAACCTCTCATAAATAAAATACTTACAATTTGTCTGCTGAAAACTATAACGCCTATACTTATGGGAGTTATAAGACACAAAATAGATGATAATGCCTTATTTATCATATTTTTTAATTCATCTATTTTATTTTCTGAAACAAATTGGGAAATTTTCACAAAAGTAATCGTAATTATACTGAAAATAATAATATCCTGTATCGCAATATTTATTACAGAAGCATAATTTAGATTTGAAATTCCTCCTACCGCAATTGTGGAAGCAATACTTTTATCAATAATTTTATTTATTTGATTTACGCTTACTCCCAAAAGCACCGGCAAAACAATTTTTACAGTCTGAATAACATTTTTATTTCTTATATTAATACACGGATAAAATTTATACTTTTCTTTAATTAAAGACGGAATTAAAAAGAAAAATTGAGATGACAACGCAATTAAAATACCTATCCCTAAAAATTCATAGCCTAATTTACTGCTTATTATTATAGAAAGAATAAGAAGTATGTTCATAGGAAGACTTACCATAACCGGAATCAAATAATTGTTTTTTATATTAAGGTAACATATAAATAATCTTTCCGCGGTAATAAAAATCAAACACCATGAACTTATTCGTGTAAATTCAACAGCTAAATTCATGGTCTTTTCATCAAACCCTACGGCTAAAATTCTTATAAACGGCTCTGCAAATACAGTTATAGCTAAAATTATAATAAAAGAAATAACAGAAAATACAGTTATTATCGTATTTGAATACTTTAAAGCCGCTTTTTCTCCTTCAGATTTTTCAATTTGAGTATACATAGGAACATATGCAGTTACTATCGCATTTCCCAAAAAGGCAAAAAGAAGTATCGGGATATCGCAGGCGATATTATATGCATCGCTCACATATCCCGAACCGTAATAATATGCTAAAACAGAGCTTCTCAAAAAGCCGATAAATTTTATTACAACACTAAGAAGCATCATCAAAAATGTAGTCTTTTTTATACTGTAATTGCTCACTGTATTTCTCCCGAAAATACTTTTAACCAAAAAAGAAAAAAGTATTTTTTTACAGGATTAAATTATCCCGCATCCTTAATTTCCAAATTTTTAGACAAATTTATTTTTTCATTGTATTCAAGCTGTGAAATTTTTCCAATACGAAGCAGATAATCTCCGAAATCTTCGTTAATATTAATTTCTTCATTTATTATATCAGCTCTCTTAAAAACTTTCTTAAAAGTTTTAAAAACAATTTTCAAATCACCGAGAAACGTAATATTTTCAATATATTCCAAATCATATTCAATCTTTTTTTCCCAGGAAATATTGTTTCTTCCGCTTACCTGAGCAAGACCGGTAAGCCCCTGACGAACACTGTGCCTTTTTCTTTGCTGTGGCGTCATAAACATCATATCCTTTATAAGCTGAGGCCTTGGTCCTACTATGCTCATATCCCCTTTTAAAATATTAAATAATTCCGGAAGTTCATCAAGACTGGTACTTCTAAGTATTTTTCCGAATTTTGTAAGTCTTTTTTCATCGGGAAGATAATTTCCTTCTGAATCTTTTTCATCAATCATAGTCCTGAATTTATACATAGTAAATATTTTTTCACCGCGTCCAGGACGCTGTTGCTTAAAAATTACAGGACTTCCCAATTTTATTTTTACAAGTATAAATACAGTAATCAATACAGGAGAAAAAATTATAATAGAAATTAAAGCTATTGTAAAATCCAAACATCTTTTAATATACTTTTTATACATAAAAACATTCCTTAATAATCTTTATTACAAATTTCTGCTGCTCCAACGTCATTTTTATATCACTCGGAAGACAAAGTCCCCTTTTAAAAATATCTTCTGAAATACTTTCTTCATTTTTACAAATATAATCATAACCCGAAAATACCGGCTGTAAATGCATAGGTTTCCAGATAGGCCTTGACTCGATATTATATTCAGAAAGCCTGTTCATTATGTCAAAAGGCTTTACTTTACAATCCTTATTTATTAAAATACAAGATAACCAAAAATTAGGCTCTGAATACTTTAAATAAGGATTCATCGTTAAAGGTAAATCCGAAAGTTCCTTTTTATATATTTCATAAATCTCTTTCTTTTTTTTCTTATGCTCCTCCAAATGCAAAAGCTGTCCTCTTCCTATTCCGGCAACTACATTGCTCATACGATAATTATATCCTATTTCTTCATGCTGATAATATGGAAACGGCTCTCTTGCTTGTGTAGATAAAAATCTTGCTTTTTTAATTAAATTTTCATCCTCACATACAAGCATCCCCCCGCCGGAGGTAGTTATAATTTTATTTCCGTTAAAAGAAAAAACTCCAAACTTTCCAAATGTTCCGGTCTGACGTTCTTTATATGTAGCACCCAAACTTTCTGCCGCATCTTCAATAAGAACCGTACCGTGTTTTTCACAAATTTCTTTTATTTTATCAAGTTTAGAGGGAACCCCATATAAATTCACAACAATAACGGCTTTTGGTTTAGGATATTTTTCAAAAGCTTTTTCTAACGCATCTGGGTCCATATTCCAGCTCTCTCTTTCGCTGTCAATAAAAACCTGTCTGCCTTTTTCATAGGAATCAGGATTTACGGTAGCTGAAAAAGTTAAATCAGAACAAAATACTATATCATTTTGCAAAACTTCAGATAATTTAACGGCTAAATGAATAGCCGATGTTCCGGAAGCTAATGCCGCAGCATTTGAAACACCAACATACTGTGCAAGTTCTTTTTCAAATTCATCAACATTTTTACCAAGAGGCGCAATCCAATTTGTATCGAATGCTTCTTGAACAAACTTTTTCTCCTCTTCGTGCATAGTCGGTGACGAAAGAAAAATTTTTTTATTATCCATTCCGATACATCTTCCTTAATAATATAAATTTACTATATAATTATAACAAAAAGTTATTATTTCTTCAACCTTAAGATTTGATTTTACAAAAATTTACTTAATTGGGCATTTATAAAAAATATATCCTGCTTTACAGGATATATTTTTTATTGATTTATATAGACGAAAATCGTTTTATAAGCCTTTGTAAGTGTTTGAGAAAATGCTTAGAAATACCTTAAATCAAGGATTTTTCGCATATTTCTATTTATCGCTTTATATCTTCGCATAAGTTGGTTTTGTATAGTTGGGTACCATTTTAGCACTACCAATCAGATAATACCCATAGGCATAGGGTGGTGTTACCGCACTCAAAAAGACAGATTAAAACCGCCTTATTTTTACGCCATTATGTTACGAATTAGAAGTCAATAAGTCTTGCAAATAAAGGCTTTGCAGTTGCCAAAACTGATAAAGGCAAAGTGTTTATACCTTTTTCTTTAAAAAAGTCTTTTAACTGCGTAACATCCCAAAGAGAAACGCCGCCCTTCTATACTATCCTTTCTCTTCCGTTTCTTTACAAAACATTCCATAGCAAACATAGGAAAGAGGTACCCTTTTCGTAAAATCCTCTTATATTTTGACCGATGACAACGGACATTTTTATTTGTTGGGAATATCCCACCCCACTTAAGTAGACTGGAAGTTTCAAGTCATTAATTATCCGATATGCTCCTCTATTTATTATTAAGATATTAAAAAAATAATTTTCAAATCAATATTTTACAATCAAATCCAACGATTTTTAATCTATTCTATCCACTTGTCATAGAAACCGTCTCCGTTATATATCCGTCTGTAGAATTTTCAGTAGAATTTTCAGACGTACACTCAATTAGTTTTGTAACATTACCTTCTGCGTCAATATGCACAATTTTTGCCTGTCCCTTCATAAGAACAAATGAAATTTCAACACTTTAACCATTTTCAGAATAATGAATATCTTCATTATATAAAACCAGTTTATGAAAATTATCTTCAAGCATAAACTGCTTTATATTTGAAGAACGTTCACCGGTCAATTCAAACATTATTTCCGGTTCAATATTATTTTGATTGTAATCCTCTTTAATCTGTTCAATATTTCCGTACGTTCCTATTGCATAAATTAATTCAGGTGACACTTCAAAAACCATAATAAAACACGTAATAAATGCAATAAGTTTAATTAATTTCGAACTTTTTTATTTTTTAGCCTCTCCTATTGTTAATATATAATCAATTTACCGATAATTAATTATATATTAATGGCGAAATATATCAATACTTTTTTGATATTTTTTCCTATAATTTTTTATTGCTAGGAAATAACAAATATTGAAAACCTACAAAATATATGTTATTATAGTATTATTTATAAAAGGATGTGTACAATATGAAAATATCTACAAAAGGCAGATATGCTTTAAGA
>CAKTDK010000082.1 GCA_934541205.1 uncultured Eubacteriales bacterium | reverse complement strand
CATATCGTCTGCAAATATTGTTTTGAATACAATTGTTGCCGATGTTTTGAGTGATTTTGCCGATATTTTTGAAAATTCCGATAAGGAATTTACTGTAGTTTTGAATGAAATTGTAAGAACGACCATAAAAGAACACAAGAGAATCATTTTTAACGGCAACAATTACAGTTCTGAATGGGTTTCTGAAGCCGAGAGAAGGGGACTTCTCAATTTAAAAACTACAGTTGATGCATTGCCATATCTCATTTCTGACAAAAACATAGAACTGTTTTCAAAACATAAAATTTATACCAACAACGAGATTTTCTCAAGATATGAAATCTATCTTGAAAATTATGAAAAGACTATTAACATTGAAGCACTTACAATGTTGGATATGGTCAAAAAAGAAATAATTCCCGCTGTTTCTTCGTATGTTAAGGATCTTGCCGAAACGGCCGTTTACAAAAGAAAATTATCAGATACTATTTCATGTGAACTTGAAACAGATCTTGCCGACAAACTGTCTACCTTGAATTTATCATTATATAATAAATCAAAAGAACTTGAAAAACTGTTAGAGGATATATATGGTACTGAAGATGTAAAAACCAAAGCCTTGGAATTTGCAAAGTCTGTACTTCCGATAATGCAGGAAATCAGAAGCATTTCAGATGAACTTGAAGAGTCTGTTTCCGAAAAGTACTGGCCGTTCCCGACATATGCGGATCTGCTTTTCAGAGTTTAAAAAATCAGCCGAAAACAATAGCAACAGTTTTCGGCTTTTTCATGTATAAAAAACTAATTTTTGACATTTCTATTGATAAATTTTTATAATTGTTGTATAATATTTTCGATTAATTTAGGGAGTAGAATGTGTAATGAATAAAGACAGTATCGGTTTTGACAAGGATATTTATATTGCGAAGCAATCTAAGCAAATAGAGGAAAGAATAAAGAAGTTCGGCGGAAAGTTATACCTTGAGTTCGGCGGCAAATTATTTGACGACTATCACGCTTCAAGAGTATTGCCGGGCTTTATACCCGATATTAAAGTTCAAATGCTTAAAAATATTTCCGATAAAGTTGAGATAGTAATAGTAATCAACGCATCGGACATCGAAAAAAGCAAAACGAGAAGCGACCTTGGAATTACATATGATGCTGATGTTTTAAGACTTATAGATGCTTTTACGGGAATTGGGCTGTACGTCGGAAGCGTAGTTATTACTCAATTCAGGGGGCAAAGCGCTGCTGAAAATTTCAAGCGCAAACTTGAAAAATTAGGTGTTCGTGTTTTTATTCATTATACAATCGAAGGATATCCCACCGATGTGGCGCACATTGTAAGCGAGAACGGACTTGGCAAAAATGACTATGTTGAAACGTCGCGCCCACTCGTTGTCGTTACGGCACCGGGACCCGGAAGCGGAAAAATGGCTGTGTGTCTTTCACAGTTATATCATGAGAACAAGCGGGGAATCAAGGCCGGATACGCTAAATTCGAAACCTTTCCTATATGGAATATTCCGCTGAAACACCCCGTAAATCTTGCGTATGAGGCCGCGACGGCAGATCTTAACGATGTAAACATGATAGATCCTTTTCATCTTGAGGCTTACGGCGAAACAACGGTAAACTATAACCGCGACGTTGAGATTTTCCCCGTTCTTAATGCGATTTTTGAAAATATAAGCGGAGAAAGCCCGTATAAATCTCCTACCGATATGGGAGTAAATATGGCCGGATACGCAATTGTGAATGATGAAATTGTTAAAAAGGCCGCGAGAGAAGAAATTGTAAGAAGGTATTATGCGGCACTTTGCGACAGAATAATAGGCAAATGTTCAGATGAAACTGTTTCAAAACTTGAAATATTAATGAAACAGGCAGACACATCTGTGGAAGACAGAAAATGTGTGGCTGCTGCGGCAAAGAAAAGCGCCGCTACCGACAATCAGCCGGCAGTTGCAATAGAACTTTTCGACGGCACTGTCGTTACGGGCAAGACAACGAAACTTTTGGGTGCGTCAGCGGCAGTATTGCTGAACGCCGTAAAGAGCATTGCAAAAATCGGCAAAGAAGAAATTCTCATAAGTCCGGAAGTAATAGAACCTATTCAAAAGTTAAAAACTGAAGTTTTGGGAAACCACAATCCGAGACTTCATTCCGATGAAATTCTTATAGCGCTTTGTATAAGTGCCGTTACAAGCAAAAATGCTAAAATTGCAAGCGAATGTTTAAAAGAACTGAGAGGATGCGAGGCGCACTCCACCGTTATACTTGCTCAGGTCGATCAGGATACATTCAGAAAACTCGGAATAAGGCTTACCTGCGATCCTAAATATCAAACCAAAAAACTCTATCATAAATAAAAAACTGACGTTATATAAAATATAACGTCAGTTTTTTTTATTAGTCACAGATCCAACTCGAATCTTACAAAATTGTGTCGATTAATCAAGGCGGTAAAGTTGATTTCTTTGCGGATTTATGCTATAATAAACTAATAATGCTCCGGGAGGAATAAAATGACTTGCCCGTATACTATCTTTTAAAGCAGATAAAGGCAAGATTCATGTGTCAAGTTGAAAATGCCTCCGGTGCTGTGCTAAATTTTTAAGAACGGGCATCCCTTTACGGAAATTCTTGAAAAAATTTGCAGTGTGCTTGATTGTAAAGTTTGGGATATAGCGGAAGTTATATCCGAAGATGGGGGACAAAATGAATAAATTTAAGTTTATTGATTTGTTTTCTGGTATAGGCGGATTTCACCAAGCCATGATAAACTTAGGCGGGGAATGCGTTTTTGCTTCCGAAATAGACGGATATGCAATTTCAACCTACTATGAAAATTATAAAATTGATTCCGCTCACGACATAATGAAAACAGATAATAAAGATATTCCAAAGTACGATGTCCTTTGCGGAGGATTTCCTTGCCAAACTTTTTCAAAAGCGGGAAAGCAACGGGGATTTTCCGATGAAACAAAAGGAACATTGTTTTTCGAGATAGTCAGAATACTAAAAACATCTCAGCCCAAATATATAATTCTTGAAAATGTCAGAAATCTTTCATCGCACGACCACGGAAATACGATGAAAATTATTAAAGGCGCTTTGAACGAATTGGGATATAATATCAAGGTTGAAATTATGAGTCCTCATCAGCTTGGGGTACCTCAGTTAAGAGAAAGAGTCTACATTCTCGGTGTGAGGAAAGATATTTATTCGGGTGAAATGACGTTCAGGATACCCGATACTAAAAAAAGCGATATTGACATATATTCCGCAAACATAATTCAAGAAGACGCTCCGGATAAATATCATATCAGCGAGCATGAAGAAAAGGTGCTTACCTGCTGGGACGAATTTTATAAGGGAATAAAAGAAAAAATTATCGGTTTCCCGATTTGGATGAGCGAATTCGGGTCAAATGCGGATATTTCCGGGCTTCCTAAATGGAAAGCGGATTTTTGCCGCAAAAACAGGCAGCTTTATGAGAATAATAAAGAATTTATTGATAAATGGCTTGAAAAATGGGATTATCTGAAAGATTTTACGCCGACCGAAAGGAAATTTGAATGGCAAGCCGGCGATTCAATAGATTCGGTTTGGGACGCTTTCATTCAATTTAGACCTTCGGGTATTCGCGTCAAACGCCCTGATGCATTTCCGGCACTTGTCGCTATGGTTCAAATTCCGATCATAGGAAAATATAAACGCCGTCTGACGCCAAGAGAGGCTGCGAGATTACAGAGTTTTCCAAACACGTTTATCCCTAACTCTAACGATCATCAGGCTTATAAACAATTTGGAAACGCCGTTAATGTCAACTGTGTTGAGTATTTGGCAAAACAGTTGTTTTTGTACGGAAACAAAAAGGAAAATAATACGAATCAAACTTTAAAAAGCGAACAAATATCGCAGGATGCATCACTGACAGTTGACTATGACCAGCCTTTTTGTTTGTCAAAAGATATTTGCGCTGCCTTTTCAAATGCACTGAACGAAAAATGCGAGATAGTAAAATATAACCGCACAAAAACTCTTTATAAATATTCTCACAGCGGAATCACTCATTATTTTCTTGCCGGTTCTGTTACATATTTAGGCACGCCGCATCCGATTTTCAAAAAACGGTTTCAGTTAAAAAATTGGTATAAAGATTTTTATCGGGAATACAAGGACAAACCGAATACCAAAATTCACCTGATCGGTCTTTACCATTATGATGGACTTGTGGTTTTTGTGGAATTCTCCATAGAAGATTATATTGAACGTAAACTTAATTCGAGCGCGGCACATGTTTATTCAAACGATCTTTTTCAGGCAGCAATAAACGGCATTTTCAATAAAACTGATAAAAAACACAATCATATTACTTCGGTTTTAAGCAGTAATTTCAAGAGTTATCTAAACGGAGAAATTAAGCAAAATTCCTTGTTTGAACTGTTTAGAAAATTCAACGATTCTTTCCGCTTCGGCGAATGGATAGACGCCAAAGAAGCTATATCTGAGATGAAAAAGGCAAACTGGTATCAATGGAGAGGCACCGAATGGCCGGGCTGGTTCCTTGAATATGAATTTGCAAAGTTTATATCAAGCGAACATTGCGAATCTCAGATGTCGTATATCGGAAATGTTAAAACTTCGGATATGCTCGATCTCGATTTGATTTTTCCGAAAGAACACTATTACGGCGATCTGAAAGCAAGTGATATCGGCCATTCAAAAACCCCCGGAAATGATCAGGAAACAGTTTTGAACGCTATAAATCGGCATGGAAGACTTTGGTATGTAATTTATGAACATGAAACAATAAAAGATGTTGACAGGAATAGCGAAATGGCGATTGAAAGAATGAATCTGTTAGGGACTCCGCATACTGATGGCGGGGAAATTTCTTATAAAAATCGTATGAAGCATTCCGTCAAATTTACACGCATGCGAATTTGCGAACTTAACAGAGTAAATATGAACGAAGCGTTGACAGCGTTCAATCAGGGACATCAGCCGAATGGCTCTGCAAGACGTCCGAAGTTCCTTATCAATAAGCGAAATATCGATAACTGCGTCGTGTTCTCTTATGATAAAAAAGGAGAGTTGTTAGATAAAATATAATAAAACAACAAAGCGAAGAAGTGTATTCTTCGCTTTGACTTTTACTATTTTATTATAGATATAAAAAGAATAAATCCGAACGTTTTTCTTATAGGTAAAACGTTCGGATTTTTAAAGTTTGGTGCCGGTAGTCGGGGTCGAACCGACACGGTATCGCTACCACTGGATTTTGAGTCCAGCACGTCTGCCAATTCCATCATACCGGCATATCAGATTGCGAAGCGCAAAATACACAAAATCTTGCCGAGCAAGAATTTATGTCGCTATTATACCATAATAAAACTTATAATTCAAGTGGTTTTAAAAAATTTATATTTTTTATTTTATAAAGTTGCCGGCGCTGCAGGCGGGGCATATTTTAATAAAGTGCGAATATATTGTTTTGAGGTGATATCACATATGTATATTCATACGGTGCAAAGCGGTGAAACGTTATATAGCATTGCGAGAAATTACGGCGTCAGCCTGCAACTTTTGATTATTAGCAACGGGCTTGAAAAGTACGGAGGAAGAGTGACGGTCGGACAGAGCATAGTTGTACCGATTCCGGAAGTTACGGGCTTTTTTTCGGCCGGAACCGAAGTTTCTCAGATAGCGCAGGACTATGGCGTTACGGAATATTCTTTGTTCAGAAACAATTTGCAGCTTATGGGAAATGACATTCTCAGTCAAAACCAGGATATAGTTATAAGATACGACACCCAAAAGGAATATTCCTTTGAACTCGGCGGATACGCATATACTTTTACAGATGAAAACCTGATTAACACTGAAATTCCGTTTTTTAACTATGTTATCCCGTTTACCTATGGATTTACAAGGCAGGGGGAACTTATTTCGCCTGATGACAGTCAGATGATAGGACAGATTTACAGATATGGTGCACTGCCGATAATGCATATATCTACTCTCACTGGGTACGGCAATTTCAGCAATGAATTGTCCGATTATCTCTTGAAAAATCAAAATTTATGGCCTGTTCTGTGTGAAAATATAGTTGTTAATATGCAGGAAAAAGGATATATCGGACTTGATATAGACTTTGAATTTTTGTATGCGGAAAACAAGCAGGCGTATATCGAATTTTTGGCATATCTGAAAAATTATCTTTCGGGGTATGGCTATACGCTGTTTGTCGCGCTTCCGCCGAAAACTTCCGCAGATCAGCCGGGACTTTTGTATGAAGGCGTAGATTATGCGGCAATCGGAAATATTGCCGACTCTGTGCTTATCATGACTTACGAATGGGGATACAAATTCGGCGAGCCTATGGCTGTGGCTCCTGTAAATTCGATGCGCCGGGTAATAAATTATGCGATAAGCGAGATTGATAACAGTAAAATTTTCCTCGGCATATCAAACTACGGATACGATTGGCCGCTGCCTTTTGTGAGAGGCGAAACGCAGGCAGAAACTTTATCGTATATACAGGCAGTCGACAGGGCGATAGAATATAATGCGGAAATAAAATTCGATACCGACGCTATGGCTCCGTACTATAATTATTATATAGACGGCGTTGAACATGAAGTATGGTATGAAGACGCAAGGAGCATAAAAGCAAAGTTTGATCTTATACGTGAATATTCGTTAAGAGGCGGGCTTTACTGGAATATTTCAAGGCCGAATCCGCAAAACCTTGTTATCATAAATATGTATGTTGATACCGGGAAATCTTGAAATTTTTATAAATTTATGTTGCAATATAACTTAATATGTGGTATAATATATAACGAATGATGGCAATTTAGAATTGCCTTGGAAATTTAAAATAAGGGAGTGTTTATGTTTGAAATTGAAAAAAGTCGTTTCAAATTTTATTGCCGTTTCAGTTTTAATCATGACTTTATCTAATTTCACGTTGTGTTCTGCAAAAAATGTATACGCAACTGTAAATAACATAAAGTATGCGTTCGATGTCGACGCAAAAACCGCATATGTCAGTGACGCATCATCGCTTTCCGAGAATGCTTTTATTACATCAAAGGTCATATATAAAGGCGACGAATACACTGTTAAAGGAATAGGTGCCGGAGCGTTTGAAAACAGCAGTATTGCAAGTCTGTCGGTTCCGGATACCGTAGAGTTTGTTTACGGAGGCGCTTTTCGCTATTGCAGCAATTTGACTCAAATCACTTTTGCAAGTAACAGCGTGAAGTTTTTGGGAGATTATGCTTTTGAGGGATGTACATCTCTTTCGGCTATAAACGGAATAGATAACCTTGAGTACATAGGCCTTTCGGCATTTAAAACTACGCCTTATTACACGGAACTGCTTTCCGGTTTTGGTTCAAACAGCGTAATTTATATCGGCAAATGCCTGTACAGCGTTAAAGATTATACACGCTCTTCGTTAAATGTTGAGCCGGGGGTTTTAAGCATATCGCCCGAAGCATTAAAAGGAAACACATATATTACATCGCTTAGTGTTTCCGACAGCGTGAAAACGATAGGAAAGGGTGCTTTCTACGGTTGCACGGGACTTTCGGGTGTAAACTTGGGTTCGGGTGTTGAAAAAATAGACGAGTATGCATTTTCAAAATGCAGCGCATTGACAAGTATAACTGCCCCCGCAACCCTTGAAACTATCGGCGCTGGTGCGTTTGAGGATTGTACATCGCTTGCAAGCGCAAATATGCAGCTGTCTTCGCTTAGCAGCCTTAAAGACGGAGTCTTTTCCGGC
>CAKTDK010000081.1 GCA_934541205.1 uncultured Eubacteriales bacterium | reverse complement strand
TCCTAATTCCGCAAGAGATTCAAAAGGACGTCTTTTATGTGCTGCGGCAATAGGTGTTACAAACGATGTTCTTGATAGAGCAGGCAAACTTCTTGAAGCTGATGTTGACGTACTTGTTCTTGATTCTGCTCATGGTCATTCAAGAAATATTTATGACTGTGTAAAGAAAATAAAGGCGAAATTCCCCGATTGTCAGCTTGTTGCCGGAAATATTGCAACTGCTGAAGCCGCTGAATTTTTGATTGAAGCAGGGGCAGACGCTGTTAAAGTAGGTATAGGCCCCGGTTCTATATGTACTACCCGTGTTGTTGCCGGAATAGGAGTTCCGCAGATTACCGCTATTTATGATGTTTGCTGCGTTGCTCAGAAATATGATATCCCTGTTATTGCCGACGGAGGTATAAAATATTCGGGAGATATTGTAAAAGCTCTCGCCTGCGGAGCAAGTGTTGTTATGCTTGGCTCAATTTTTGCAGGATGTGAGGAAAGCCCCGGCGATACTGAAATATTCCAGGGAAGACAATTTAAAGTTTACAGAGGAATGGGCTCTCTTGCCGCTATGGCAAAGGGATCAAAAGACAGATATTTTCAGGAAGACAATAAAAAACTTGTACCTGAAGGAGTTGAAGGGCGAGTGCCTTATAAAGGCGCTTTATCTGATACAGTATATCAGCTTATCGGCGGTATACGCGCCGGAATGGGATATTGCGGAACAAAAACTTTACCGGAGCTTCACAGTAACGGAAGATTTGTTAGAATTACAAGCGCTTCTCTTAAAGAAAGTCATCCTCATGATATTCATATTACAAAAGAAGCTCCGAACTATTCTGTCGGACCGTGATTATAAAAGTACGGACTGTATAATTTACAGTCCGTTTTTTGTATATTGTATAAAGAATATTGACAATATATTTTTTTAAAAGTTAAAATTCATAATAAAAAGCTGTATGAATTAAGAAAGTAAAGGCCATGGCATTTTTCTAGTATAGTTTTTTAATATTTTTCTTGCCGTGGTTGTTTTATTTTATAATTCCTAAAAACTTCAGAAGTGCAAGGAATTTTGTTTTGCTTATATTCAGTTTGTTTTTTATTCGTACGGAGGGTCTAAGTTCCTTATACTTATGCTGATATCAATTACGATAAATTATATATGCGGAATATTATCGTCTGACAGTTTTACCAATGTTTGATGTATTATAGTTTTGATGAAATGAGAAGCATAGATTTAAGATATTACAATGGAATATCTTTGGAAGAATATATAAACCTGATGTGATTATTTGTATAAGAGATTACGAGGCTTTATTATCAACTGGTGGAAACGGAACATTTTTTAAATAGAAAAAAAGACAAAAATATGCGTCTTGAAAAGTCAGATACTTTTCAAGACGCATATCGTTTTTATTATTTAAATTTGTCCTAAAACATATTGTGCGGCGAAGGAAACAACAACGACTATTGCAGAGATTATAAAACCATGAAGCATAGGCAAAAAGCCGCTTTTTGCTACTTTTTTAAAATCAGTTTTAAGACCGATGGCTCCGAGCGCCATTATCATGGAGAATTTGCTTATTTCAGATATTGTTGAAGCAAAGGAATCTATATTTTCAGAGGTTATAAATGATACTGCACCTGTTCCCGCTAAAGCGTCAAGGATACTTCTTACCGCTACCATGCCTATAAATAAAAGTATAAACCAAGGAAATATTTTTTTAACGGATACTTTTATACGCTGATTCTGTATACCTGTTTCTTTTGTTTTTATTTTCTGGTTAACGTAAGCAAAAATCATAACAATAGGAACTATTGATAATGTACGAGTAAGTTTTACTATAGTTGCAAATTGTCCTGCCGCATCGGAAAAAGCATATCCGGCGGCAACAACGGAAGAAGTATCGTTTACGGCAGTTCCTGCCCAAAGACCGTATCCCAAGTCCGTCATTCCAAAAGCGTGACCCATAATAGGAAAAAGTATTACCATTACTATATCAAAAATAAATGTAGCTGATATTGCATAGGCAATATCGCTGTCATCAGCCTCAATTGTAGGAGAAATTGCGGCTATTGCCGAACCGCCGCATATCCCTGTTCCGGCCGAAATTAAATTTGATAGTTTCCAGTTCATCTTAAATAATTTACCAAATAAATTTCCAAAACCAAAAGCTGATATAAGTGTAAATACCATAACGATAAGCGAAAATTTTCCTACATTTAATACCTGAGAAAAACTCAGTGTAATTCCCATTAAAACTATTGCGGCTTTAAGTATGGTTTT
Organism: uncultured Eubacteriales bacterium; assembly: GCA_934541205.1. Taxonomy (GTDB): domain Bacteria; phylum Bacillota; class Clostridia; order Oscillospirales; family RGIG7773; genus RGIG7773. The sequence goes on along the minus strand of CAKTDK010000081.1, from coordinate 5,511 downwards.
TGAAACAAACTGCAGCCCTTTTTGCGAATTTGGTATTTTTTTGACAAGTCCGTGTAAAAGCATACCTATCAGCATTGCAAATACCCCGGCGGATATAAGTTCATAAGGAATGAAACCGCTGCAAATTTTTGAAATCAGCGCCAATATTATTGTTATGATTATTCCGGGTAAAAGCTTTAGTATTTTTTTCATTATACTCTCTCCTTTTTAATTGATTTTATCATTGGATTATGATAAAATCAAATTATAAATAATTATATATTTATAAGTATTTTTTATAGTTGGTGAAAATGTTTTATGATAGATTTCAGAATAAAAACTTTTTTAACTCTCTGCGATACAATGAATTATACAAAAACAGCGGAAAAGCTTTGTATAACTCAGCCCGCAGTAACACAGCATATAAAATATCTTGAGGAAGTATACGGCGGTAAATTGTTTTCCTATAAAGGAAAGCTTCTTTCAAAAACAAAAAAAGGAATTGTTTTGGAACTGTATGCCAGATCTATGGTCCATAACAGTGATAATATAAAAAAAGAAATTATGTCGATGGATAAAGACAGAATTTTGAAAATCGGAGCTACAAAAACAATAAGTCAGTTTGTACTTAAAAATAAAATATACAATTATTTAAAAAATGATGAAAAACGAAATATTTCTCTTATAACGGGAAATACAAAAGAACTGTTAAAGCTTTTGGAACAGGGAAAAATAGATGTTTCTGTTATTGAAGGAATATTTGATAAAGGCAAATACGGATATAAGCTTTTTAAAAGAGAAACTTTTGTGGGAATATGTTCAAAAAATCATTCTTTTGCCGGAAAAGAAATAAATATAAATGATTTATTTAAAGAAAATCTTATTGTGCGTGAAAAGGGGTCCGGTACAAGAAACATATTTGAACTTTTTTTAAAAGAAAAAAATTATTCTTTGAATAATTTTAAAAAGGTTACGGAAATATCCGATTTTAATATTATAAAACAGCTTGTTTTAAAAAATATGGGAATTTCTCTTGTATATTTTCCTGTTATAGAAAATGATAAGGAATTAAGCTGTTTTACTTTAAAAAATGAAAAGATAATACATGAATTTAATTATGTTTATTTAAAAGATAATTTGTTTATAAAAGAAATAGAGGATTTTGAAAACGCTTGATTTTTCTATTTGTATATGATATAGTACCCACTATATAAAAAATTATTATAAAAACGGAGGTATTATGAAAAATAAAAGCCTTGGCTTTGAATTTTTTAAATATGTAAGTCTTAATATAATCGGTATGATAGGTATATCCTGCTATATACTTGCAGATACGTTTTTTATTTCCAACGGAGTAGGAGCTCTTGGTCTTACGGCTTTAAACCTCGCCATACCCGTATATACCGTTATTAACGCTTCGGCGCTTATGTTTTCTATAGGTTCTGCTACAAAATATGCAATTTTTTCTGCGGGAAATCAAAAAGAAGAGGCAAATGCCGCTTTTTCAAATGCAGTAAAGGTATCTGTTGTTGCGGGGCTTTTGTTTACTTTGATAGGAACTGTGTTTTCAGACAATTTAGCATATCTTTTGGGGGCGGATGAAACAACCGCTTCAATGACTTCTACTTATATAAGAACATTATCTTGTTTTTCTGTATTTTTTATATTTAATACGTTTATAGGATGTTTTGTAAGAAATGATAAAGCTCCCGGACTTTCCATGGCAGCCATGGTTGCGGGAAGTCTTTTTAACATTGTATTTGATTATATATTTGTATATCCTTTGAATATGGGAATGTTCGGGGCTGCTCTTGCAACGGGAATTTCTCCTATGGTAGGACTTGCTGTTTTATCAGTTCATTTTATAAAAAGAAAAAATAATTTTAAATTTATAAAATGTGCTTTTAGAATAAAAGAAATATATTATATGTGCAGGCTTGGTATTGCTGCGTTTATTACAGAGATATCTTCCGGAATAGTTATTATTGTTTTTAATATGTTAATACTTAATATCTCAGGCAATATAGGCGTTGCAGCATACGGAATTGTGGTAAATACAGCTATTGTAGTTCTTTCGGTGTTTACAGGGATAACTCAGGGACTTCAGCCTCTTTTGAGCAGAAGCTACGGAAAAGGAAATTTAAAAGATACTCATAAGCTATTACGAATGGGTATAATTTTGTCTTTGATAATTTCGTTAGGCGTATATTTTATAGTTTTTTTGAATTCCAAAATCATAGTGGATTTGTTTAATGAGTCAAAGGATTATTCTTTGAGCGTTATGGCTCAAAAAGGTATTAAAATTTATTTTACGGGATTTTTATTTGCAGGTATGAATATAGTAGCAGCTGCGTTTTTTGCAGCTGTGGAAAAACCTAAAGAGGCTTTGCTGATATCTGTTTTGAGAGGAATTCTTGTTATAATTCCGTGCGTTATAATTTTTTCGCAGCTTTTTTCAATGAATGGAGTGTGGCTGTCGTTTTTGTTTACGGAGTTTATAACTTTTATTGCCGTTATAATTTTTTATCTGCGGATAAATAAAAAAGGCAGAATATAGGCTTATGAATTTATAAAACTTTTTAAACTGAAAAGATTCTTCGGAAACTTCGTTTTTTAGCCAATAACATGGGAAAATAATCTTTTCCAATAAAAATATTATTTTATTAGAAAACTTTCGTTTAACATCTTAAAAATTATATAAAAACATAATATGTCAACTGTAGGTTGACAAATTGAAAAGTCTGAAATGGTGGTATGCAACTGCTTAAAATTGTATTATAGTATAAAATAAAACATTTATATGAGGTGAAATATATGATTTTGGCAGATAAAATTATTTTGCTGCGCAAAAAGAGTGGATGGTCGCAAGAAGAATTGGCAGAAAAAATGAGTGTATCAAGACAGGCAGTGTCAAAATGGGAAGGAGCGCAGTCAATTCCCGACTTGGATAAAATATTAAAATTAGGAGAAATATTTGGGGTTAGTACCGACTATTTATTAAAAGACGAAATTGAATGTGAAGAATATACAGATGCTCCCAATGATACAGCGTCGGTAAGACATGTTTCTATGGAAGAAGCAAATGAGTTTCTGACAATCAAAAGTTTAACAGCAAAACTTATTGCATTTGCTGCATTTTTATGTATAATCTCTCCTATATGCCTTTTGTTTTTAGGGGCAGCAAGTGAAATGTATTCATCTTATATTTCTGAAGAATTTGCAGGTGCAATAGGGCTTATAGTAATATTTCTTATTGTAGCCGCAGCATCGGCAATATTTATATCATGCGGAGCAAAAACAAGTTCTTTTGAATATTTGGAAAAAGAAGTATTTGAAACGCAGTATGGTGTTTCAGACATGGTAAAAGAACGTCAGAAATTATATAAAGATACTTATACACGATATAATATAATAGGAACTTTTCTTTGCATATTGTCAGTAATTCCTTTATTTTCAGGGATTTTTTTGCCGGAAAATGATTTGTTTATGGTATCTATGCTATGTTTAACTATGATAATTGCCGGTATCGGAGTTATGTTTTTTATAACCGGAGGCATTAATTGGGCAAGTATGCAAAAACTTCTTCAGGAAGGGGATTATACAAAGCAAAATAAAAAGAAAAGTTCTTTTACAGGAGTAATAAGTACGGTTTACTGGCTGTTAATTACAGCAGTATTTTTGGCTTACAGCTTTTTAACAAATGATTGGGGAAGAAGCTGGATTGTATGGCCTGTTGCAGGAGTTATTTACGGCGGTATTGCGGTAATATTAAATTCGGTTTCAAATAAATAATAAAAAGCATCAGTTATATAACTGATGCTTTTTATTATTTATTTCTTAAGATGTTTTCAACATAATCCAAATCTTCCTGAGTGTTGACTCCCGTTATTTCTATTTCGTCAAATATCGGAAAAGACATTACTTTATATCCTTTTGCTGCCATAATTTTCGGCACATCTGTAAGATAATATTCGCATTGAGCGTTTGTATTTTTTATATTTTTAAGATTTTCAAAAAGTTTTTTACTGTCAAAAACATATACTCCTGCATTAAGCTCTTTTATCTTTTTTTGTTCTTCGGTACAGTCTTTTTCTTCAACAATATTTATTACCATATCGTTTTCTTTGATTATTCTTCCAAATGGAAGCTTTTTATCGGTAACACAAGTAAGAACCGTGCAGTCACATCTGTTTTCTTCATGAAAATTTACAATATTTTCATAAGTTCCCTTTGAGATAAGAGGCATATCTCCAGAAAGAACAATAACATTTCCCGTATAATCTTTTAAAGCCTCTTCAGCCATCATTACTGCATGCCCTGTTCCAAGCTGCTGCTGCTGTACGGCAAATTTATATTCATTTCCCAAATGTTCCATAACTTTTTCTTTCATGTATCCTGCTACTATTACAGTATCTTCCTTTTTGATAAACGGAACATTTTCAAGAACGTAATCTATAAGTGCTTTTCCATTAGCTTCTCTTAAAACCTTCGGCAGATTGAATTTTTCGCTTTGAAGTCTTGTGCCTTTTCCTGCCGCCATTACAATGCTTTTCATTAAAATATTATACCTTTCATTATTTTTTCTTATAATTATACAACATTTATATTTTTATGTCTATAATAATAATTTATATATATTCATAACTTTTTGTCTGGGATAATTCATATAGTATTATACTTTGTCTCTGTAATTATTCTATAGCATTGTACTTTTCATCTGTAATAATCCATATAGTACTTACTTTAGACTATAATAATTCATATATTTTATGTTTATAATAAATAGTTTTTAAATAATTCATATAGCATTCATAAATTTTTGTTATTTTAAAAAAAAAGGTGGTTATGTTATGAAAAAGTATTTGGTTTTGTTATCAGCTGTTTTATCATCAATACTTCTTTTCGGATGCAGCAAAGAAAATACCGTTTTAAAAGCAGGAAAATATCAAATGGAGGTTTCCGGTGAAATGCCTGCTCCCTATGTGGAACTTCAGGAAAACGGAGAATATTTGTTTACGTATTCTTTTTTAAGCAGTACTTTAAATACAGGAAAATATGAAGTTAAAGACAATAAACTTATTTTGGACGAAAATGCTTATGTTTTTGACATAAAAGACGGAAAATTGATTTTCGATAAAGACAGTTCAAAAAATGAAGTAAAAGTATATGAAATGGAAACTCCCGTTTCTGATGAAGCTATATTTTCCTATGTAAAATAAGAAAAATCCCTTATTGATAATACAATAAGGGATTTTTTAATTGTTGATTTTTAAGTTTATTTAGAGTAAAATGTAATACAAATGATTGCAATTAAAAAATTTTCATCTTCTCATTTTTAAGCTATTTAAAATAAACGTAATGCCAATAAGAGAGTCTTTAACCCTTAAATTTAAGTAAAATATAATACAAATACTGCAAGGAGTTTTATTATGAATAAATAGATGGTACCTGTAATCGTTTTGCTATGTATATCTTTAGTAGCGGGATGTTTTTATTATTATAGAGTATTCAACAGCTTTGATATTTTTCCTG
>CAKTDK010000080.1 GCA_934541205.1 uncultured Eubacteriales bacterium | reverse complement strand
ATTAAAATGTTTTTAGGAGAAATTATGAAAAAATTAATAATTATTTTTTTGATAGCATCTATGTTACTTAATTTTTTTGGATGTAAAAAACATACTTTTTCACCGGAAAATGCACAAACAGAAATGTTACAGGTAAGTACAATGGAAATACTGGCGAACACAGGTGAACAAGATGTTTGTTATGGTATTGAAGGATTAACTACTGATGAGGAATATTTGGTAAAAAATAGTATTGATATGAAAGAGAACCATTGTGATACAATTGATGAATATTATAACTATTTATATTTCCGAAGCTCTAAAGACGCAACCTTTGAGGATTTTAATATTGTTTCAAATGTATTGATTAAATATAATGGTGAATATAAAGGCAATGTAAAAATTCCTGAAGGAGTTCAGAAGATTTACCATATGTCTTTTATGTCCAAAGACACGAATATTATAGATAGTCTATATATTCCTGAAAGTGTCATTAATATAAATCGTCAAATAAATACTTTTGCTAATGTTGGAAATGGAAATTTTAAAAAATATAAGGTGTCTGAAAAAAATAAGTATTTTTCAGATTTGGATGGAATTTTATGTAATAAAGCAAAAGATGTTATTTTAAAATGTCCCAATTATTATGAAAGCGAAAAATATGTAATTCCTGATAATATTAAAAAAATAGATATTAATGCTTTTGAAGAAACAAAAATGTTAAAAGAAGTAGTGTTTAATGACAAGCTCTTTTACATACCAAATGGAGCTTTTTTTAGGTCTTCAATAGAAAGAATTACAATTCCTAAGAATATTACTGTAATTGGAGATGGGGCTTTTAAAGATTGCACTAAATTAAAAGAAATTGTTATAGAATCGGGAGTTAGATATATTGGAGGCGGGGCTTTTGATTCTTGCTCTCAGCTGAAAAGTTTAGAAATTCCGTATACAGTTGAAGGGTTTGGCGGAAATTTGATACAAAATTGTGATAACCTTGAATATATAATCATTCCAAGCAGTGTCAAGAAAATTGACGGAAAACTTTATGATGAGAAGTGGGATTATAAGTATAAAGGTTTTCTATATGTAGAAAAAGGTTCTTATGCTGAAAAATATGTGAAAGAAAACGGTTATAAATATAAATATTATGATTTTGAAAAAAATCAGGTCATTAGTTGATATTTTTTCTAAAAAGCTGTAAATAAAAAAACGCTTGGATTATTCCAAGCGGTTTTTTATATGACTATTGATTTTATATTTAGAAAATGATATTATAAAAAAGTAAGAATACAATGATAGTTGATTGGAAAAATTATTAATTGGAGGTGATGTTTTTTAATTATTACATAAATATATATCGAAAATGGTTAAAAGAGAGGATTTTACAATGAAAAGAGATGTGAAAAAGAAAAATTGTTTTATAGCTTTGTCGTTTGTTTTAATTTTTTCTATTTTTTAAATTCGGTTTATGCTATTTCTTTAGGCCGGGAAAAACAAATCAAAACTATGGAACAGATTGTCAGTGAAAATCTGGTAAAAACTCAAAAAGTAGTAGTAAAAGATGCTGATACGGAAGAAGTAAAATATGAAAGAAATCTTACGTCATCTCCAAAATTGCGCACCATGTCTGCTGTTTCGGAAGATGTAACACTGGTAAGCGGTGAAAGCGCTACATATTATGATGAATATAATAATATACAAGATTTGAAAAATGCAATTATAGAAAATTATCCTGAGAAAGACGATGAAGAGGTCGCAAAAGATATTCTAAGAGCACTTGATCAGGATGAAGATGTTATTAATTCAATGATAACTTCAGAATTAGAAAAAGTACTTTATTTTGAACTTGTTACAGGGGCCAGTGAATACATTTCAGAATTGGCATTTAACAATGAGATGTCTTGTGAAAATACTCAAGAAGAGATAATGACGGTTAATGCTGCAAGAACACCAAAAATGGAAACAGGTAATCAAGGTTTATATGATGAAGATGCTCTTAAGACATATACCTTAGTTGCATATTATGGAAAAAATTCAAATGGTAATCATCAATTTTATAGTTATGCAACTGTAAAATGGTTAACTGAAAGTTCTGATAAATATACGGATGTAATTGCTATTGCATCAAGTGCAGCATCCTTATATGGTGGAATCGAAGGAGATATAGTAAATAAGGGAATGGCAGGATTTATTTCATATGATTATAGCTGTAATAATGTTAAAGAAAAAGATCATGAAGAAGCGCCTGAATATATTCCTGAAACTAAACCATATGGCACTGTTACAGGAAGTCGCACATATAATGCGTTAAAAGAAGCAGGGAATTATACATTAAGAGATTCTAATTTATTACAAATAGAACCTGCGGGAACAAGTGTTTTTTTTGAAGCTCCATATCCGGTAAGAATGGGTTCAAATAGATGCGGAGCCATTTCCTACGAAGAGGGATGGAGCATGGTACATAATATGGAGAAAAGTAATAGTAAATATTTTGTATCAGGATATTTTTTAAGTAATAATACAACTTATTTTCAAGGAACATATTTTCACACAAAAAAAGATTATAAAGTTACATATAGTGCGGGTATAAGTGGAGGAGTATCAATAACTGGAAAGGGGGTTTCTGTTAGTTTAGGAGCTAGCCTAGGTGCGAACTTTGCTAAACAATATATTAAGAAAACATTTTATACACCATATTTGGTGGCAGAACAAAACAGCCAAGGGAATATAGTTAGTATTAAGCCAGTATAGAGGTGCAATATGAAAAAAATTTATATTTTTTTTATTTCAATATTAGTTTTATTTTGTGCTTGTGATAGAACAAACAACATAAATATTAATGAGATAACTAATGAAAACAATGAGATAACTAATGAAAATATTCTTGATGAGTATCAATATATATATTATAATTGTACAGATGAAGAATTTGGTATTGCAAGCGACGGGACATTGGTAATATATAATGGAAAAGAAGACGTTGATGTATATATACCGGATAATGTTAGAAATATTAATAATTGTTTTGGGGGAAAAAATGTAAAAGACGTTTTTATTCCAGCATCGGTAAAATATATTTACAATATTCCATTTTGTAAAAATTATAAAATATCTGAAAATAATCCATATTATTATGATATTAATGGTGTTTTATTTGATAAATCAAAATCTACATTAATTCATTTTCCGAGTTTGAAAGAAGTAAATTCCTATAAAATACCTGATAATGTTCTTAAAGTGGAACAATTTGCTTTTAATAACTCAAAAATTCGAATAATTGATTTAAATTCTTGTGTCACTATCGAAAGTCATGGCTTTGCATCAACAAATATAGAAAAAATAGATTTTAAAAATAATTTAAAATCTATTGGTTCGTATGCGTTTATGAATTGTGATAATATTAAACATTTTGATTTGCCAAATGGGGTAGTAAATATTGGAGAAAGAGCATTTGGACTCTGTGAAAATTTAGAAATAATAAAAGTTTCTGATTCTGTAAAAAATATAGGGGAATGTTTAGTTAATGGTTCTATCAAATTAAAAGAATTATATATTCCTAATAGTGTAAAATTAATAAATGGTAAATTGTTTGATAAAATTGAATATCCTGAAATGAATCCTGTTATTTTTGTAGAAAAAGGTTCTTGTGCTGAAAAATATGCTAAAGAAAACGGTTATCAATATAAATATTATGATTTTGAAAAAAATCAGGTTATTAATTGATAATTATTAATAATTTAAACAAAAAAGTCTTCAATAAAATAAAAAAGTTAGGAGTAAACACATAATAAAATGTGTTTACTCCTATTGACTTTTTAAGGGAATAATTATATAATGAATGGGTGTGTGATGTTGGAGGTGTTTTATTTTGTTGGATGGTATTCCTAAGGAAAAAATACTTGTTGGAGTTAAACAGACAAAAAAAGCATTAAAGGAAAAACAGGCACTTAAGGTAATTATAGCTGATGATGCTCAGAGCCATGTTATTGATCCTATTATTGAGATTTGTAATATTGACAGCGTAACTGTAGTGCATACGGACAGTATGGAAAAATTGGGCAAAGCTGTGAAAATAGATGTAGGTGCAGCGGTAGTTACTATATTAAAATAGGTATTTAGCGGTTTTTCCGCAAATATATATATAAATTATTATAAGGAGGTGCGATATGCCAACTTTTAACCAGTTAGTAAGAAAAGGAAGACAGGTTTCTGAAAAGAAATCAACTGCTCCGGTGCTTTTAAAAAGATATAACACTTTAAAAAAGAAAAGCACTGATCAGACTGCTCCTCAGATGAGAGGCGTTTGTACAACAGTTAAAATTCAGACTCCTAAAAAACCTAACTCTGCTATGAGAAAGGTTGCCAGAGTTCGTCTTACAAACGGTACCGAAGTTACTGCTTATATCCCCGGTGAAGGTCATAACCTTCAGGAACACAGCGTTGTTCTTATCCGTGGAGGAAGAGTAAAGGATTTGCCTGGTGTTCGTTATCATATCATAAGAGGTACTCTTGATACCCAGGGTGTTAATAACAGAATGCAGGCAAGAAGTAAATACGGTGCTAAAAGACCAAAGGCAGGTAAATAATTTTACCAAATTTAAGTCGTAAAATTCTATTTACGCAAAGTTAAATTGTCTTTTTAGACAAGGTTCTTTGCAAAACGGTAGTTTATATATATTTATTATGGACTCACCTTTTGTAAAGGCCGACGGAAAAGGAAATTTTTTCCGAGTACCAATGATATCATTAATTAATGAAGGAGGGAAGTACAGTGCCAAGAAGAGGTGCAGTTCCTAAAAGAAGCGTATTAGCAGATCCGCTATATAACTCTACTCTTGTTACTAAACTTATAAATAACGTTATGTATGACGGTAAAAAAGGTGTAGCGCAGAGAATAGTTTATGGCGCATTTGAAATTGTTAAAGAAAAAACAGGTAAGGATCCACTTGAAGCTTTTAACGAAGCTATGGAAAACATCATGCCGGTACTTGAAATAAAGGCAAGACGTGTGGGTGGTTCAACTTATCAGGTACCGATGGAAGTTCGTGAAGACAGAAGACAGACACTTGGTCTTAGATGGATAACTCTTTATTCTCGTAAAAGAGGAGAAAGAACTATGCAGGAAAGACTTGCAAATGAAATCATCGACGCTATCAATAATACCGGTGCCGCTGTTAAGAAGAAAGAAGATACTCATAAAATGGCAGAAGCTAACAAAGCGTTTGCACATTACAGATGGTAATAAAAAGTTTTTTGTAAAAAATGAAAGGAGGACATTATGCCAAGAAAGTTTCCTTTGGAATTAACTAGAAACATAGGTATAATGGCTCATATAGACGCAGGTAAAACAACTGCAACAGAGCGTATCCTTTTCTATACAGGCCGTAATTATAAAATTGGTGATACCCATGAAGGTACAGCAACGATGGACTGGATGGAACAGGAGCAGGAAAGAGGTATTACAATTACTTCTGCTGCAACAACTTGTCAGTGGAACGGAAACAGAATCAATATAATTGATACTCCTGGCCACGTTGACTTTACTGTTGAGGTTGAGCGTTCTCTTCGTGTACTTGACGGATCAGTTACTGTATTTTGTGCAAAGGGCGGAGTAGAGCCTCAGTCAGAAACTGTTTGGCGTCAGGCAGACAAATATAGAGTTCCGAGAATGGCATTTGTAAATAAAATGGACATTATGGGAGCAGACTTCTATAGAGTTGTGGGCATGATGCACGACAGATTAAAATGTAATGCAGTTCCGATTCAGCTGCCTATTGGTGCTGAAGATGATTTTGTAGGTGTTATAGACCTAATGAAAATGGAAGCTCATTACTACAAAGATAAAACAGGTACAGATATTTCTATTGAACCTATTCCCGATGATATGAAGGATAAGGCTGAAGAATACAGATTGAATATGGTTGAGGCTATTGCTGAAACCGATGAAGTTTTAATGGAAAAATATCTTGAAGGTGAAGAATTAACTGTTGATGAAATGAAAAAAGCGCTTCGCGCCGCTACTATTTCAAATGATATAGTTCCTGTTTGCTGTGGAAGTGCTTACAGAAACAAAGGTGTTCAACAGTTACTTGATGCAATAGTTGACTATATGCCTTCTCCTCTTGATATTCCTGCTATTAAAGGTGTAAATCCCGATACAGATGAAGAAGATGCAAGACATCCTTCAGATGATGAGCCTTTCTCAGCTCTTGCTTTTAAGATTATGACTGACCCGTTTGTTGGTAAGTTATGTTTCTTCAGAGTATATTCAGGAACAATTGCAACAGGTTCTTCTGTTTATAATTCAACTAAACAAAACAGAGAACGTATCGGACGTATAGTTATGATGCATGCTAACCACAGAGAAGATATTGATATGGTTTATACCGGAGATATTGCTGCTGCGGTTGGACTTAAAAATACAACGACAGGTGATACTCTTTGTGATGAAAAAAGTCCGATAATTCTTGAATCTATGGAATTTCCGGAACCTGTTATCCGTGTTGCTATTGAGCCGAAGACAAAAGCAGGTCAGGAAAAAATGGGTATTGCTCTTGCTAAACTTGCAGAGGAAGATCCAACTTTCAGAACTTATACTGATGAAGAAACCGGACAGACAATTATTGCAGGTATGGGTGAACTTCATCTTGAAATTATCGTTGACAGACTTCTTCGCGAATTTAAGGTTGAAGCTGACGTAGGTAAACCTCAGGTTGCTTATAAAGAAACAATCAGAAAATCTGCTGATATCGACCATAAATATGCGCGTCAGTCAGGCGGTAAAGGTCAGTACGGTCATGTTAAGATTCTTGTTGAACCAAATGAATCCGGAAAAGGATATGAATTTATCAACAAAGTTGTTGGAGGTAATATTCCTAAAGAATATATTCCGGCTGTTGATGCAGGTATTAAAGGCGCAATGCAGTCAGGCGTACTTGCCGGATATAATGTTGTTGATGTAAAGGTAACATTATATGACGGATCTTATCATGAGGTTGACTCATCTGAAATGGCATTTAAAATTGCTGGTTCTATGGCTTTTAAAGAAGCTATGAGAAAAGGCGATCCGGTTCTTATGGAACCTATAATGAAGGTAGTAGTTATTGTTCCGGAAGAATATATGGGCGATGTTATCGGCGATTTGAACTCAAGACGTGGTCAGATTCAAGGTATGGAATCAGTAGGAAGCGGTCAGCAGATAAATGCGTTTGTTCCTTTGGGAGAAATGTTTGGTTATGCTACCGACCTTCGTTCCAAAACACAAGGACGCGGACAGTACACCATGGAACCTTCTCATTATACAGAAGTTCCTAAATCTGTTCAGGAACAGATTATAAGTTCAAGAAACAAAAACAAAGATTAATTTTGTATATTTATTCTGAAAATGACATAAATATTATAGTTGAAATTTTCGGTAAAAAAGTATAAAATATTAAATATGTAAAATAACATAAAACATAAGGAGGATTTTCCAATGGCAAAAGCTAAATTTGAAAGAACAAAACCACACGTTAACATTGGTACAATTGGCCACGTTGACCATGGTAAAACTACTTTAACCGCTGCTATTACAAAAGTATTAGCAATGAAAGGTGATGCCGAATTCACCGATTACGCAAATATCGATAAGGCTCCTGAAGAAAGAGAAAGAGGTATTACAATCAATACTGCTCATGTTGAGTATGAAACTGACAATCGTCACTATGCTCACGTTGACTGCCCAGGCCATGCTGACTATGTTAAAAACATGATTACAGGTGCTGCTCAGATGGACGGCGGTATTCTTGTTGTTTCTGCAGCTGACGGTCC
>CAKTDK010000079.1 GCA_934541205.1 uncultured Eubacteriales bacterium | reverse complement strand
GGCACCCTGCTGAGGAGCACACCAGCCCACACCGTGAGAAAGTCCTGATATATCAGAAATTTCTTTGGCTTTTACCCATTTACCTTCTTCCGGAATGGGAGCGGGACCATGGTGAGGACCTTTAGCTATCGGACACATTCTTTCAACTTCATGTGAATAATTCATAAAGTATCCCCTTTCAAGATATAAATATTATTATTTAAATCTATATAATAGTTTTTCGGATTTAGAAAATCCTATTTAATATTATATAGAAATTTTATCAAAACTTCAAGCAATATTGTGAAAAATTTGTCAATTATTCAAATTTTGTTTTTAATGTTAACATAAATTACTGTGCTGTTTATATTATTGTGCAATATTAATATATCTAATCATTTTCAGCCGTTATATATTCTCTTATGCGAAAATCTACTCCCGTACGCTCTGCAATTTCACGGCAGGCTTCTATATCCTCTTTCGGCATTGAATCCACTACCGTAAAAACTACTTTCGGAACATATTTTTTACATTCCTTTGCAAATTTGATTATAGCATAAAATGTATCCAAACCATACTTAGGATGACAGATTTCCATATATTCGTCTGCATTTTTTGCATTTAAAGATATTGAAACAACATCAATAAGCCCTTCAAACTGGGAAGATATATCTTCTCCGAAAATAAGGTCCCCATGACCGTTTGTATTAATTCTAACGGGAATATCACATTTGCTCTTTATATATTTTGCAACTTTTAAAAGATCATATAACCTTATTACAGGTTCTCCAAATCCGCAAAAAACTATATTTTTATATTGAGATAAATCTTTTTTATCAATATCGTCTTTTATTTCTTCAAAAGACGGTTCTCTTTCAAGCCATAGACTCTGACTGTTTCCAATATGGTCAGTTCCGTTTCTCAAACAAAAATCACAGCTGTTTGTACACTTATTTGTCATATTTATGTAAAGACTGTCTCCAAGCTCGTATGTAATAGTCATAAAGTCATTCCTCTTTGTTATCATAGTCAAATTCTAAATAATTTTTTTCCGTTTTCAGTTGTAATTCTTGCAACTTTCTCAAAAGTCATATTTTTTATCTCAGCCAATTTTTTTGCAACTTCTATTACCATTGTCGAATCGCATCTTTGTCCACGATACGGAACAGGAGCCATATAAGGCGAATCAGTTTCAATCATTATTCTTTCAATAGGAATTTCTTTTGCCGCCTCCACTGCTTTTCTTGCATTATTAAAGGTCAGAACTCCCGTAAACGAAATATAAAACCCAAGCTTTAAAAACCTTTTTGCAAGCTGAGCGCTTCCGCTGAAACAATGTATTACCCCGATACCTTTATAATTTGATAAAAGCTGCAAAGTATCTTCATGAGCTTCCCTGTCATGTATTATTACAGGAAGGTCAAGCCTTTGCGCCATTAAAAGCTGTTCCTTTAAAAACTTTTTTTGTTTTTCTGCATGTTGTTTTCCATAATAATATTCAAGGCCTATTTCACCGATTGCTTTCACTTTTTTATTTTTTGCAAGCTCTTCAATAATTTCCAAGTCTTTTATATCGGTTTTTTCATCTATTTCACCCGGCTGAAATCCTACCGCAGCATAAGCATAATCAAACTTTTCACAAAGCTCTATGCATTTTTTTGAAGTTTTTACATCACATCCCGGTAAAAGGACGTTTCCAACGCCTTTCGACGGAAGTGAAGCTATAATTTCTATAGCTTCACCTTCAAATCTTTTATCGTCATAATGCGCATGAGTATCAAATAACATTATCTTATCTTTGCTCCCTCGTCAACACCGTCGGCAAAAATAACTTTTACTCCGCCGTCTTTTTGGTCAGCCGCCAAAATCATTCCCTGACTTTCAATTTTGCAGAGAACTGCAGGTTTTAAGTTTGACACCATAAGAACTGTATGACCTATTAAATCCTCAGGTTTATAAAAATCGGCAATTCCCGAAACTACCTGTCTTTTTTCATATCCCAAGGAAAGCTGCAATTTTAAAAGCTTTTTGCTCTTTTCAACTTTTTCACACTCAATTACTTTGGCAGCGCGAAGTTCAACTTTCCCGAAATCTTCTATTGAAATAATATTTCTTTCTTCCGAAGAAGATTTTTGTTTTTCCTCATTTTCCTTTGAAATCTCTTCAAGCATTTTTTCTTTGTCTATTCTTTCAAAAATAACCTTAGCTTTTCCCACATGACTTCCGTCTTCTATAAAACCAAATTTCAAAGCACTTTCAAAACTGTTTTCCGAAACATTTATCTGACTTAATATCTCTTTTGAAGTATCGGGAATAATAGGCTCAAGATATACCGCAAGAATTCTTATACATTCTATAAGATTGTATAAAACCTTGGAAAGTCTGTCTTTACTGTTTTCATCCTTTGCAAGAGCCCAAGGCATTGTTTCGTCTATATATTTATTGCTTCTTCTCGCAATATCAAGAAGAAAACCGCATGCGTCAGCCATATGAAGATTTTCCATAGAAATCCTGTATTTTTCACCCTTATCCAAAACAAAAGAAATAAGCTCTTTATCAAGCTGAGTATTTTCAGCATTGCGTCCCTTCAGCTGGCCGTCAAAATACTTATTAACCATAGTTACGGTTCTGTTAACAAGATTGCCTATAGTATTTGCAAGATCGGAATTATATCTTTCGATAACCGTATCATAAGTAATGCTTCCGTCCTGCGCATAAGGCATTTCTGAAAGCTGATAATATCTTACGGCGTCAACGCCGATTTTCTTTATCATATCCGAAGAATAAATAACATTACCCTTAGATTTGCTCATTTTATCCTCACCAAACAAAAGCCAAGGATGGCCGAATACTTTTTTAGGCAGAGGAAGTCCAAGCGCCATAAGCATAATAGGCCAATAGATAGTATGAAATCTTAAAATATCCTTTCCGATAACGTGAACATCGCAGGGCCAGTATTTTTTAAACGTATCAGAACTTCCGTCCGGATCGTACCCTATAGCGGTAATATAATTTGTCAATGCGTCAAGCCATACATATATAACATGTTTAGAATCAAAGTCTACAGGAACTCCCCATTTAAAAGAGGTACGCGATACGCACAAATCAGAAAGACCCGGAAGAAGAAAATTATTCAGCATTTCATTTTTCCTCGAAACAGGCTGAATGAAATCCGGATTTTCTTCAATATGTTTAATAAGCGCGGGAGCATACTTGCTCATTTTAAAGAAATAAGATTCTTCCTTTGTTTTTTCAAGTTTTCTTCCGCAGTCGGGGCAGCATCCGTCAACAGCTTGAGTTTCCGTAAAAAATGATTCGCATGGAACGCAGTATAACCCCTCATATTCGCTTTTATATATATCGCCCTGTTCATAAAGTTTATTGAATATTTTTTTAAGTACTTTTTCATGTTTTTCATCAGTTGTCCTGATAAAACCATCGTTTGAAATATTTAAATTTTTATAATTTTCTTTAATTTCCGAAGAAATTTTATCAACATATTCTTTCGGGGAAATGCCTTGTTCTTTTGCGATTTCCTCTATTTTCTGACCATGCTCGTCAGTTCCGGTAAGCATGAAAACATCCTTACCCATTTTTCTTTGAAATCTTGAGACAGCGTCTGTAAAAATTATTTCATAGTCGTTGCCGATGTGAGGTTTTCTTGATGCATAAGCAATCGCAGTTGTAATATAGAACTTTTCCATATCTTACACTTCCCTTCTGTTTTTATACTTAATATGAATATTATATATTTATAATTAAAACATTTCAATAGAATATTTTTATAAATAATCATCAAAATATATATTTAATTCAGCTATTTTTTTCTTTTATGATAAAAAGCATTATAAAACCGTAGTTTTCTTGTTATAGAGATTCAAATAATAATAAAACTGTTTGGAAATAAGAAATTTCTTTTACTGTATTCATTATTAAAATTTTTATTTTCCCAAAAAATACTAACTTCAAAAAACCAATATTCAGTAAACCATCTAAAAACAAAGCTCCATTATGTAATCATCCATAACAAATCCGTTTCCTATATCAGTAACCGTACTGTCAATCTCATAAAAACCCATATTTTTATATGCGTTTACAGAAGCTGAATTATTTTTATTTACAGTCAAATAAATTTTATTATATCCTTTTTCTATGCATAACTTTTTTAAATAATCCAATGTATTTTTGGCAATATGTTTTTTCCTCGCCTGCTTTTTTACATACAGCTTGCTTAAAAACATTTTATCCTTTTCAAATACAATTCCCGTATATCCGCTTATAACGTCGTCTAAATACATTATAAAATAACTGTATCCGTTTTTAATCTGCTCCTCAACCGCTTTTTTGGACTGATATTTTTCAAGCATATAATCTATCTGTTCTTTTGAAAGTATAGAAATATAATGCTCGGTCCAAATTTCTTTTGCAAGCTTTTCAATAAGCTTTCCGTCCGCCTGTTCAATTTTAAAACTATTCATATCTTCAATACCTCAATTAATTTTATTTTTTCTGTTAAAGGAAACAGCATACTGCTTAAAAACGCGGTAAAAAATCCCATAAAAACAGCTGAAACAAGCAAAATACCGCTGTAGCTGAAAACTGCTGAAGTTTTCATAACAACACTTGCCGCGGCAAGCTGCCCTATATTGTGAAATACAGCGCCGCAAATGCTTATTCCAAAAAGAGAAAAATAAACATTATATTTTAAAAACATTATTTTCATCACAAAAAGAGATAAAAGTCCGCCGCACATTGAAAATATAAATGATATAGGATTTGAAAACAAAAATGATACAAGAACATTTTTTAATAACAATATCAAAACAGAACTTTTTGTATCAAGATAACAAAGAGAAAACATAATTACAATATTTGATAACCCTAATTTTATTCCCGGAATGGGAATAAAAGCCGAAACTGGAATAAAGCTTTCCAAAAAAGAAAGAGCAAATGCCATTGCAGTAAGGACAGCGCACAAAGCAACTTTTTTAGTTCTTTTAATTTGCAACTGCATCAATCTCACCGCCTCCCGTAATTTTAACAACCATTTTTTCGGGAACGCAAATTATAGACTGCCCCTTTTTAGAAATTTTCCCCGTATTTTTACATACCTTATCGGGACATCCCGCATAAGAAACCCAAACGGATTTATCTTTTACTGTGATTATATTTTTAAAAGCTCCCGAAGTTTCAAAGGTAGTATCTTTATCCAAAGGAAAAGTCAAAGTATTTCCGTCTACAGATATCTCAACCGTATTTCCGCCGTTTTTGGGAAACGTTACTATACAAATTACAGCTATAAATAAAACAACAACAGCAAAAACGATTATATCTCCTTTTTTAAATTTAATTTTCATAAATATATCCCTTTTCTTTTCCTTCAAAAGTAAAGGATTTTTTTATATTATCAGAGACTAAAATTTCTTTTTCTTTTGTAATTAAAATATAATCTATGCCCTGCTTTTTACAAAAATCCGTTCCTTTTTCCCTGCCCATAACAAATACGGCAGTAGAATAAGCGTCAGCCATAGTTGATGAAGAACATATTATAGTTGCGCTCATAAGATCGCTTTGAACGGGATATCCTGTTTTTGGGTCTATAATATGATGATAACGAATATTATCTTTTTCAAAATATCTTTGATAATCTCCTGAAGTTACTACCGCAGTATCCTTTGCTTCAATATACCCTATTATATCATTTTCATTATCGCTTCTGGGATCTCTGATTCCTATTTTCCAAAATGTGCCGTCGCTTTTTTTCCCTTTTGCATATACGTTTCCGCCTAAATTTATTATGCCGCTTTTAATGCCGTAATCATCCAATATCTTACTTACACCGTCGGCGGCATAGCCTTTTACAATTCCACCCATATCCAAAGTACAGAAATTTTTAAATACTACAAAATTTTGATTGGCAATAATATTTTTATATCCGGTATTTTTAAGAGCTTCTTCTATATCACTTTTATCGGGAATCTCAGGATTTTTCGCTTTAACATCCCATAAGTCCACAAGCCTTCCAAGGGTTATGTCAAAAGCCCCGTCCGTATTTTCAGAATATTCAATAGACTTTTCTATAAGAGTAAAAACAGTTGAAGAAAATGTATATGCCGAACCTTTTCTGTTATTTGCCATACTTATTTCACTTTGATTTAACGTTTTAGAAAACAAGCCGTCAAGCTTGTTTATATATGATACGGACTTAATTACCGCTTCTTTTGAATTTCTGCCGTAAGCAGTAACAGTCATAGGAGTATCCATTGTAAAAAAAGTATCGGTATATTCTTGATTATATCTGCAGGAAGTTATAAACAAAACTATTGTCAATACAAATAATAAAATTCCTTTGTTTTTATTCATACGAATATTTTCCTTTCTGACTTTTACCGTAAAATATTATCATAAAAAAGACTTATATTCAACTTTTCGAAAATTTGTTTGTTTAAAAGATTTTATTGTCCTTATAATAGGATAGTAAATTTGCTATAATAAAGTCATAAAAGAAAACAATCGTTAATTTTTTAAAACGACGGAGGTAATTATTATGACATTTGAAATCAAAAGAACATTAAGTTTAGAGGTAAAAAAACCTCTTTCCTCAAAAAAAATTGTTTCAATTGCAAAAGTATTATTCAACGAAATACTTGAAAGTCTATCCTATGAAATAACGGTTGAAAACGACGGGGATATAACTTTATACTGCGACAGCGTAAAATATATTGATTTGGAAAGCATTATAGACGCCATAAATTATGAAAGCTTCCGTATAAATTTTAAACTCACGGGTATAGGAAATATAAACAGATATGAAGAAAAAGGCGAAGGCTATGTGGATCAGCTTTTTAATATTTTAAAATCTGAAAGATCAAAAATAGAGATGAGATTATTGTCAGTTCTTCCTTCAGACAACAATGTTTTTGTTGAAATAATGGGTAAAAATCTCGGAAAATACAGATGCATCGGAGCTGAAGATATAAAA
Source organism: uncultured Eubacteriales bacterium (assembly GCA_934541205.1). Classification (GTDB taxonomy): domain Bacteria; phylum Bacillota; class Clostridia; order Oscillospirales; family RGIG7773; genus RGIG7773. The sequence goes on along the minus strand of CAKTDK010000079.1, from coordinate 831 downwards.
GATAAAAAATCTCCATGGAAAAAAGCTGATTTGCCTTTTTCAGCCGGAGATTATAAACACACTTTAGAAAATTTAAGCCTTGCAAAATATGAATTTACTGATTTTATAACTAATCTCAGAAAAAACAGGTTTGAAACAAATGAATGTATTTTTTTCTATAACGATAATTTAAATGACAAAAATATATTTATGGAGGCTTATATTATGAATGAAAATCAACTCCAATGCTATAATCTTACGGTTTAAGCAATAAATTTCATAATTGATGAAATAATTGTTTCAGAAGCAAGAACCGAAAAAACCGTTCCCGCAAACAAAAAAGGAGAAAAATTAATTTTTATAAAATTTTCTTTTCTTTTTAAAATTGCAATAATAAATATCCATATTAAAAGAAAAATAAAGCAGAAGACAATCATAATCAATATACTTTTATAACCCATAATAAGCCCGCAAGCGGAAAATGCTCCTATATATCTGCTTCCTTTAAAGGAGCCTTTGGAAAAAACAGATAAAGCAAGTAATATTAAAAAACCTGCCGCAAAGCCTATAAGATGCTCATAAAAAGGATATTTTGAAGAAAACATAGAAATAATACCCAAAATAAAAAGTATTGTAATCATAGTTTTTGAATTTTCATTTTTTCTGATATCTATATAACAATACACCAAAAGACATGAAATCATAAGGCAATAAATAACAGATTTAGGAGTAATACCGAATTTATACGCTATAAGACCGTATAATAATGTATTTAAAATCTCTTGAATAAAAAACAGATGATCTATTTTTTCTTTACAGCCTCTGCATTTTCCTTTAAAAATTATATAGCTG
>CAKTDK010000078.1 GCA_934541205.1 uncultured Eubacteriales bacterium | reverse complement strand
CCTTTCGAATTAATAAAAGGCTGTAATAGTTTCTCATCAATTATTTTATAAAGCTCCGGACTATCTTTGCATAATGCTTCAACATTTCTTTGCAAATCTTTATAATTAATACTTACTCCTCTATCAGTTATGAGGTTTGCTACTTTCAATACTGTATTTTTTTCTTCAGGAGAAAGGTTTAATATATCATCATTTATCCCTTTTAATTCAAGTGGATTATCACTTTCATCAATACCTGTGTCAAAATCCTTTGTATAGTCTTTTTTCACTTCATTAAGACTGTCATTATACATTTCTTCACTGTTTTTAGCTGACAATTCAACAAGTTCATCATATTTTTTCTCGGCTGTATTTCTTATCTGCTGTATATTATCGTTATCCGCCCACTGTGATTTTGTATCATCTAAATCCTTTATAACTTTATTAAGCGTTTCCATATCATTAAGACTGTCTGCGTTATTTATAAACGCTTTTGTATTATCAATATTATCAAGGGCGTGGTTATTGGTATAATCCTGATATGCGTATCTTTTGTTGATATTTTCGGCATTTTCTGTTATACTATTTATAGAAGGACTTCGGCTCCCGCCCGTCTTGGGCGTTACGGTTAGGGCCGCATTTGCGGCATTAACTACGGGAGTGGAGTTCTTCATTTTTTGCATATACATAGTTCTTAACTGCAATGTATTTCTGCCTGAATTATCAAACTCAATTACAACTACATTATTTCCGTCAACAACTTTTTCAAAGATAATTCCTTGTTTTCCATGTTCGAAATCTCCAGCTATTATATTGTCAGGATTTTTTAATGTCTCTTTTAAATTGTCAATATTATCTTCATTTATTGCTATTTGACCTCTTTTTGATTCATATATATTATCGCCATGCTCTCTAAATATATGTTTAATGTCATCATTTGTAGCAATATAATCTCTGTTTGAAAATTCATAACCCAATATGTCACTTATCTTCTCATCGACATACGGAGTTGTTTTTCCGAGATACAATTTTTCTAATTTTTTAGACTTTTTATCTTTCCAATCATGATAAAATTCTGATAAAGTATAATCCTTTCCTTCAACATAATTATTGAATTTTTCACTTTGCTTTGTAATCTTCATTTTTTCAATATCGCTGTATTCTCTTAATCCCTGTTCCCTTACCCCTGCTTTCTCCATTACATAGTCTCTCGGAGATTTATTTTTTTGCTTTTCAAGTCTTTTTTGTGCTCTTTCATTAGCTATTTTTACTTTTTCATCGTTTATATTCTTTAATGCAACGCTTATTTCATCATCCGACAAGCCTTTCCCTCTTAAGTACTTCCAGCCTGCGCCAAGAGTTTCGAAAGCTCCTGATAACAATAGATTTGCACCCTGCTCCTTTAATACCTCTTTTGTTATATCTCCTGCGCTTTTTCCGTCTTGTATTCCTTCTATAACAACTCTCGGAGAATTTATAAATGTTTCAAGCAACTGGTCGGCAAGTATATTGGAATATTTTTCAGCGTTTACAATTCCTTTTGTTGCTTTAAAAATGTTTTGTCCCATTTTTGTGCCTTGTAATGTATTGCCGAATTTTTGTACAAAAGGTATTTTCTCTGCAGCACCGGCTGTAGCTATATATATTGCAGCTTGTCCTGCAAGATTTCCGGCTATAGATGCTTCAGGATTATTCTTATAAGTATTGTCAAGATTATTATTAAGTGTTGTACTATTTTTTATTTTATTATAAATATCTTCTCCATAAATCTTTTTATAATAGTCTTGCACTCCGCTATTATATTCTGCATATTCCTCAACCTTTTTTGTCGCAAAATCAGGAGCTCCAAAAAACATCCCATTTGCCATTCCTTTATAAAATGCTCCTGTTCCTTTTGCTTTATTTTTTAGTAGTTGTGCAGCATCATATAATTGATTTTCTTCTTTACTTCTATTTGCTCTATATCCCCAAAAATTATATTTATCACTTCCAATTTTTTCGATTTGTTTAACAAGTTCATTTGCCATAAGCCTGTCATCAGCAGTTAAAACATCTTTATTTATTAAATCTGTAACTCGGTTTTTTAATTTTTCTATATCGTTAGCCTCTGATTTAACAGTATTTATTATTTCTGCATTGTGTTCTCGTTGTCTAAACTTGTCATAGTCCAATACAGTGACATCTTGATTTTCAGAAGCTTTTTTAGCATATTCATCATATCTTTTTCTCATTTCAATTTCAGGCTTTAGTTGCTGTTGAGTAGTCGAAACAGTTCTGTCAAGCAAAGTACCGTTTTTTAATGTTGTAGGCATTAAATTATTTCTTATATTCTTATTTTTTAAAGGCTCAAATTCTTCAAATTCCTTTTTTGAAATAAGATTATTTTTCTTTGGTACTTCTGTAGCTCCTGCTTCTACCGGATTAGCTTTTAAATAGTCATTATAGCTGTCATAGTTAGACGGATTATTAACTTTATAATTGGCAAACTTTCTTTGTTGCTGTACCACGTTATTTACTGTTTTTAAATTTTCTACTCCACGATTAAGCCCTGTAGAATTTATAAGAGACTGCGCCTTTTTTTGACGATTTTTCTCACTTTGAGTAGTTCCTGCAATAGTATTATTAATATTGGTTTTTAAAATACTTTTTGCTTTATTATTTAAAGATTTTTGTGCTCTATCTCTTCCGATAATAGTATATATGTCTTTTTCTACATCTTTAGGTTTGTCATTATATAACATATTGAGTATATCGTCTTTATAACTCATTTAAATCACCTAACCTTCTTTAGCCTGTCCTAATGCCCAGTTATAATAATCTTCTCCTTTTGTTGCAATTATAGAATTTCTCATGCTTTCAATTTCTGAAACTGTAAAATCACTCCAACTTCGTGTTGTTTCTCCTGAAATACTTCCGGAACTTCCACCACTGGAATTATTTACTTTTTGCTTATTCAAATTATGATTAGCCCAAGCTAAAGCGTTTTGCTGTGCCTGCGCTTGTTTATCTAAATCAATTCTTTGCTGATTTTGACCTAATTCCTTATAAGAAATATCTTTCTTAAATGCAAGTTCATCAATGGCAAGCCTGTAATCTTTATCGTACTTATATCTTTCAAAATCTATCGTCTTATTTTGATAATCAATCTGAGCTTCTAATTGTTTAAGAGAAAGTTCATTCGCAAAATTATTTTGCTTTTGTTGTTCTGCAAATTGTCTTTCAGATAGTCCGAATTGTCTGTCAAATTGACTATCTGCAACTTCATCTCTGCCCTTTTGATAATCCATATTTTTATCATAGTAATATTTCTCTAATGTAGCCTGTGCTTTTTTATCTCCCATACTTGCAAGATAGCTTAATTTCTCGGCTTCTGCATTTCTTCTTTCTTCATTTTCAAGTGCCTGTAATTCCTCAAGCTGTTCTTGTTCCTGTCTGTCAGCAGAAGATATATTGCCCCTCAAGTTGTTGTCCTGTGCCATTCTTGAAGTTTCGGAATATCCGGAAGTAGGAGAAGAATATAATCCACCTGCAAGTCCCATACTTGCCATTGCCTCGTTGTTTCCTATAGCCGACAGCCTTGCATTGCTGTATGCCTGACTTCGTATATCGTCATATTTAGCTTTGTTTTGTTCTCCCTGAAGTTTTAATGCATCAAGTTTATTTTGCAATCCTAAATCTACCGATTGATTATATAAATCCGTCTGTCCGTCATACAGCCTGTCAATCATTGAATTTTCATTTATATATTTCTGAGCTTTTAAATCATACTCATCATTGTCATATTGTCCGTATTTTTCGGGATTTGTAGACTTTTTATAATCTCTCATTTGATAAAGTTTCTCTATTTCCTGCCAAGGAGCACCGCTTTTTATAGCGAAATCTATCTCCGCCGCATAATCAACATTGGGATTATATCCTTCGGGAACGTTTTGTTTAATTGGAACATTATTTATAGTTTTAGCAAGTACTCCTAAATTTGCCGGATTATTTAAATTAAGTCCCCTTGCCGGTCTTACAACTTCATTATTAAACGCTTCAATGTTTGCAAGCTGTTTTTCTTCTTCCGACATAGTATTATTAGCCGTATTACTCCAATTTGACGGACTATTATTTATCGTCTGTCTGTTTGCCATAATAGCATTATTCGCCATTTGTCTGTTGTAATTACTTTGTGCCGTATTGTTATAGACCGTATCAGCCACGCTGTCTCTTTTCATATCTCTGTTAAATGCTTCAAGTTCATCTAACTGTCTTTCAACATTCATTGCCCTCTGTGCCTCAGCATTTCTGTTTAATGCATTTACAGGCTTGTTTATGTTATTTACTCCATTGTTAACAGCTTTGTTCATATTATTAACTCCATTAACAACAGGCTTATTAATAGTATTATTAATTTTTGTAGCTGACTGTCCTATCTTTTGGACAGTATTTTGTACTTTTGCCGGATTATATGCGTTCTGTACCGCCTTGTTGGCCTGTACGGTAGGATTTGCAATACTTTTCTGTGCCTGATTTAAGGCTTTCTTTCTGTCTCTTTCCATTTGGTCCAATATATTTCCGCTCATTTTTATATCTCCTTTACTTTATTTTCTTATTAACTTCAAAATTAACAATCATTCTTTCAACGCTTAAAATTCCATCTTTTTCATCGTTTTTTACTTCAAGCTGTAAATACTCGGTTTTCTTAACCTTTTCTCCTGTACCGATAATTTCAGCCACTTCGCAAGGCTCAAATTCTATATTGTCTATAAGGCTGTATCCGTCCTCGTTGTAATATCCAAAATCACATTTTTGTGTTTGGTCTAACGGTGTTAAGCCTAAATAAATATTAGTAACATTCTTGTAGTATTCCGATGTCCCTAAGTTCATTAAGCCTGTTTTCCAGTAGCTGTTTATAGGCTGATTTTCATCATTTAAAGAATCATTGAAACGGCAAATATACGTATATACTGTATCTTGATATACAAAATATATTGTATTGTTCATAACTCCCATTTCTTCGGCTTTTATATCCCAATACTGCCACTCGTAACCGTATTCGTTTGAAAAAAGTCTTGTATCTCCTACGTAACAATGTCCGTTTACGCAGATATATATTTTATCGTTTAACGCAAATAGCTTAGCTTTTTGCAAATCTTTTTCGTTTTTAAGTTTTCCGTTTATTCTTTTTGATACGTTTTTTGTTATGTACTGACTGTTCACATCTGTACTTTGTAGAAACAGCAGTCCTTCCGATGATAAATATAACGTGCGTCCCATTACATTTATAAAATTTTGGTTTATTGCTCCTACTCCCTCTATACCTTGTTTTATAGGGAAATACGCTGTATTGTTGCTGTCAAGTGAAAAAGTTCTTAAATAATGTGTAACGCTCTGACGGTTATCGGATTTGACTATTATCTGACAGTCATTAACCTTCGCATAACCCATAATTCTATTATTAGAGCTTCCTACCTTCGTATAGCCTGTGTCGGGGAAATATGTAGGATCATAAAGTCCGCTTTGATAATCAACATTAGGCTCTTCCGGATTTCCTGTTAAAAATACTCTTGTGTCATTGTCACCGCCGTATATTCCGTAAGTATCGCATTTTTCTATAGGACTTATATTTTGATTTTGGTCTTTCCAGTAATCTGAAAAAGTTATCACAACATTATCTATTCCTTTTCCGTCAGGTGGAGCAGTTTTAAAAGTAACAGCATTTCCAGAAACCGAATAATCGTCATGACCGCATAAATCGCCGCCCACATATACCGATTTAACTACTGCGGTACCGTTTAAAGAAAGATAAAATACTGTGCTTGAACCGTCTCCTATAAAAGAGTTTTTCATGCTGTTTGTCAACAAGTTTACACTTTCAAAATTTGTTCCCGAACCGTCAGGCTTCATTCCTATTCTTACAGTAGGAATATATGCAAAACTGCTTACATCTTCCCATTTAGTTCCGTCAAATCTTAAGTATCTTCCACCGCCTATTACATAAAGCATATCGTTAAACACAAATCCCTTTGTCTTTCCGTTTAAATGTCTTACTCCAGGAATTTCTTGTGTTATAAATTCATTTTCTTTTATTCTTGTTATCTTCTCACTTATATGTACAAATAAAAATTCCTCACCGTTTTTTATTATTGAATACATTCCATTTACTTCTCCTGACGGAATAGGAGAATATATTTCATAGCCTTTTCTTTTTGTAAGCCTGAATTTCTCGTCAAGTATCATATTAAGGCTGTCAGGAGAATGTCTTGTATCTATATCAACCACGTTATTAGAAAAATCTACTCCCTGAAAACCTGATATTTCAAGTCTGTTTTCGCTCATATCGTCACCTACATCCTATATACTCTCTGAAAGTATACCGATCCTTTATTATTCTTTTGGTTTAATGCAATCTGTGTGTTTATTTCATCGTTATAATTGTTCAATAAATAATTGGAAAGGCTCATATTTTCAGCTTTTAACGCTTCTCCTGCAATTTTTAAAGCTACCAAATAACAAATATTATTCGGCAAATCTATTTCCTGTTTCAAAAACTTTTCTTCGTTTTTAGTGTTTACTTCTTCATCTTCCGTATTGTCATATATAGTTATCTTTTCAGGCACATAAGTATATGTAATATCTATACTGTCTGCTGTAGTGTCAAGATAAAGTTTATTCGGAAGCCTTATTTCGTATCTATCATGCTTTTGTCCGTTAAGATATAACGCTTCAACAGTAATCAAATCAGCAGGCAACTTAAATACGCTGTTTCCGGTATATGTATCTTTTTCAAGCTCATAAAATGTTTTTGTTTTATATATCTTTATCTTATTTGCTATATCCGCTACAGCAGGATTTAACAAATATCTGAATTTGTCTTTTGAATCAGCGTTTTTCTTCGGCAGTAAATCTTTTCCCTTATTTGTTGCTTCATCAATGTGTCTTAAAAACTGTTTTCTGCATTCGTCTACTGTTATCGGCATTTATATCATTCCTCTCTTTTTTAAAAATGTCCGGCTACGGCAAAACCATAGCCGGACTTATTCTTAAATATATTTTGCTTCCCTCAAAATCTGCGCAATGCTTTTGGGAACATCAACATCTTCCCCTCTTTTTATCTGATATATTGCTCCGTTAAGGGCAACACGCACGAATAAATCTTTTGGATTTTGAGGATCTATCGGTATTCTGATATTTGCTTTCTCCTCATTATCAAGATACTCTTTGAACGTTTTAGGCTTTTTTGTTTCAGCCTTTTTGTTCTCTTGTTTTTTTGTTTCGGTTGCTTTTATTTCTTCACTCATTTTTACTCAATCCTTTCTTTATGCAGTTGCGGCGCATTCATATCTTACAATACCCAAATCCTGCAATCTCTTTGCGGCAAACAGCATTTTCCAGCCGATAGTTGATCTTTGTTCAAGCGGTCCGCCTGCAACTTCTCTTGAATGTACTATAATTTCAGGTTTTTTTGCTCCGTCAAGGTCAACAACTCCGTATGTATCTTTGCCGAATATAATGTTCTGATATACGTCAACTCTACTCTCCGCTCCGCCTTTAACTGAAGATATAAGGGTACTTTCAAGAATTCTTACACCGTGAATTTTTCCTATCTCTCCTGTCAAAAGCTGTGTATTTGCCGCATACTTTGAAATATCAATCCATTCAGGGTCATTCTGCAAGTCATATGTAACCATAGGACTGAACACTCCTACATAACAATTTCCGCTTACAGGCTTTACATCTGCATTTTTAAGAGTTCTTACAATTTTCTTGATATCTGCTACAGTTGCTTTATCTGTCGCTGTAATTGTTTCTCTTGTTTTATTGCCTGCAATCTGTACG
>CAKTDK010000077.1 GCA_934541205.1 uncultured Eubacteriales bacterium | reverse complement strand
ATGAGGGTGTTCTTGCTTTAGGTGATAATTATGGAAATAAAATGTTTTAAATGTATATGGATAATAAGGATAACAGACGAATTATATTATTGTCCGTTTAGTCGGTGTTTTTATAATGATTAATATAACCCTTGTATAAAAAATAAACGAGGTGGTGAGAGTGGGAAAGATAGACTGGATAAAATTAAAGAATGAATATATAAATTCAAATATAAGTTATAGAAAATTAGCGGAGAAATATAATATAAGTTTTAATACATTAAAAGAAGCAGCTATTCGCGAACAGTGGTATTCTGCAAGGCAAAAACAACGCAACAAAATTGCAACTAATATACAACAAAAAACAGCAGAAAGTATAGTAAAAAAAGAAACAGACAGAATAAACAGAATATTATCAATTACTGATAAAATACTTGATAAAATAGAGATTGCTACTGAACAGATTGATAATTATATTGTTTCTAATAAAATAAAAGTTAAAAAAATAGAATATGATCCAAAAATGAATGGCAAAGTAGCAAAAGAAACTATTACTGAAACTGAAAATTTAGAAGTAATTGACGGAATAATAGATAGGTTAGGACTAAAGCATATTGCTAATGCTTTAAAAGATATAAAGGATATACAGGACATTAATAAAAAAGATAATAGCAACGGACAGCTTGAAGAATTAATTAAAGGGTTAAAAGATGAATAAGGTATACACACAGAAACAATTAGAGTTTCTTAAATTATGGAAAGAAAATAAATTAAAAAGAATAAACCTACTTGAAGGTTCAGTACGTTCAGGAAAGACATGGATAAGCTTAGTTTTATGGGCGTTTTGGGTTGCGACAATGCCTAAAGATAGAAATTATCTTATGGCAGCTAAAACATTGACATCGTTAAAAAGAAATGTTCTTGATTTGCTTGAAAGCCTTGTAGGCTCAAATAATTTTTCGTATAACATAAATCAAAAACAAGGAAATTTATTCGGAAGGACTATTTATCTTGAAGGTGTAAATGATTCAAGAGCTGAAAATAAAATACGAGGAATGACACTTCAAGGCGCATATTGTGATGAATTAACATTATTTTCAGAAGAATTTTTCAGTATGTTATTATCAAGACTTTCAGAGCCTGGAGCAAAGCTATTGGCTACAACAAATCCGGACAATCCTAATCATTGGCTTAAGACAAATTATATAGACCGTGAAGATTTAAATATGCTGACGGTTAAATTTTTGATTGATGATAATACTTTCTTGCCGAAAGAATATATAGATGATTCAAAAAACGAATACACAGGGGTATTTTATGACAGATTTATTTTAGGTTTATGGATAATAGCCGAAGGACTTGTATATCCTCAGTTTGATAAAGACAAGCACTTGATTGAATACAAAGAAGATAAAAAAGACAATGGACTATATTATATATCTATAGACTATGGAACTGTAAATCCTTTTTCAGCGGGACTTTGGAAAATATGCGATAACAAGGCAATAAGAATAAGAGAATATTATCATAATAGCAGAAAGACAAAAAAACGAAAGACTGATGAAGAATATTATTCCGATATAGAAAAACTTGCAGGAGATAAAATAATACAGTATATAGTTATAGATCCTTCTGCTTCTTCATTTATTGAGACAATAAGAAGACATGGAAAATTCAGTGTAAAAAAAGCGAACAACGATGTAATAAACGGAATACGAACAGTTTCTACAATGCTGAATAAAAATGTTTTGCTGTTTGATAAATCATGCGTTGATACAGTGAAAGAATTTCAATCATATGTATGGGATGAAAAATCAACGGAAGATAAGGTTATAAAAGAAAACGATCATGCAATGGACGAAATACGGTATTTTTGCAGTACGATTTTAAAGCGTGAATTGAGGTGGGAATATTAATGTTTGAAAAAATAAAATCTTTTGTAAAGAAGGTGAAAGAAATAATGTTTAACAAAGATACATTTAAGAGAGTATATAACAATCAGATATTAATATCAGATGATATGTATAATGCAATAAAAGAATGGTTTCAGATATTTGAAGGAAATGCTGATTGGTTAAGTAATAAAACAAAATCTATAAAATTAGTGAACTTTTCTACAGCTTATCTTTCAAAGCTTATTAATGCCGAACTTGAAATAAATATAACAGGTTCAGAAAGAGCAGATTTTTTAAATGAGCAGATGAAAAAATATGTACTTCCTCGGATAAATGAGAAAACACAGTTTGCATTAGTGGGAGGACAGATAATATTAAAGCCTTTTGTAAATGATAACGAAATAGCGGTTGAATTTGTTACAGCAAACAATTTTTATCCCACATCTATAGATATAACAGGGAGAGCAACATCCGGTATATTTACTGAAACATATAAAGACGATACAAATACATATGTAAGGCTTGAAATTCATGAGTTTAAAAATAAAACTTATAAAGTTACAAATAAAGCGTATAAAATAATAAACGGGTCTATAGGCAATGAAATACAGCTTACAAGTATAGAAAAATGGAGTGATTTACAGCCTGAAACTATAATTGAAAATGTGCAAAAACCTTTATTTTCTTGTTTTCGGACACCTTTTGCAAATAGTATAGATATAAATAATCCTTTGCCTGTTTCTATATTTGCCGATGCAGTAAACACAATAGAAGAAATAGACAAAATGTACAGTGATTACTGTTATGAGTTTCATTCAGGAAAACGAAAAGTGTATATTGATGAACTGGCATTTGAAAGAGACGATAACGGCAAACCTAAATTACCGGATAAAGATTTATATGTGGCTTTAAAATTATCGGGTGATGAAACAAAAAAATTCTTTGAAGATTATTCCCCGGCAATAAGGGAAAATGAATATCAGAATGGGTTAAATCAGCTTTTAAGAATCTATGAAATACAAACAGGAGTATCATCAGGTACATACAGTATTGATGTTAAAACAGGAGCAGTAACAGCTACACAGGTCATATCAGAGGACAGGGCAACATATTACACCGTAAGGTCAATTCAGGAAAGCGGAAAATTTGCACTTGAAGATTTGATATATGCAATGGATGTATATGCAACATTATATAAGCTTGCTCCCAAGGGAAGTTATGAAACAATAATAGAATACGGAGACAGTATATTTGAAGATACAAATACAGAATTTTCAAGGCGTATGCAGATGTTATCACAGGGAATTGAAACACCTGAAAAATTCAGAATGTGGTATTTTTCAGAAGATGAAGAAACAGCAAGAAAAAATCTTCCTCAAATGACAGCGTTAACGGAGTAGGTGATAAGTTATGCTTACACCGGAAGAATTAAATACTCTGCATTTAAACATTACTAAATATTACAATGAACTTGAAGAATATACAATTTCCGACATTGCAAGAAGAATAGCAAAAAGCGAAGCTATTACAGAAACAGCATTACATCAAATAAGGGCTTTGCAAAGTATGAATTTGGATTTAACCGATATAGAAAAAAAGATAAAGGAAGTTCAAAAGATTTCTGATAAAGAACTTGATAAATTGTATGATGAAGCAATAAAAAGAAACAACGAATTTAATGACAATATAAAAGAAAAAGCGGATTTATTTCCTTATGTGCCGGATAAAACAAATCAAATGTTTATGCTTGCAAATGCTTTAAAAGAACAGACGAAAAATGATTTATGGAATTTTACTCAAAGCTTGGGATTTGCCGAAAATATAGGCGGTAAAACAGTATTTAAACCGATAGCGCAATTTTATCAGGATACTTTAAATTTTGCGCAAATGCAGATACAAAGCGGAGTAGCCGATTATAATACAGCAATTAAACAAGCGGTAAATAAACTTGCAAAAAGCGGACTTAGAACAGTAGACTATGAAAGCGGATACAGCAGTAAAATTGAAACTGCTGTAAGGCGGGCAGTACTTACCGGTATATCACAGTTAAGCGGTGAAATGACAAAACAGGTCATGAAAGAATTTAATACAGACCTTGTCGAAGTTTCAGCGCATCAAGGAGCAAGAGATAAGGGAATAGGACCGGAAAACCATAAATTATGGCAGGGTAAAGTATATAGCTTAAGCGGTAAAAACAAAAAATATCCTTCACTTGTTAAAGTAACGGGATATGGAACAGGGGAAGGATTGAAAGGCTGGAATTGTCGACATGATTTTTTCCCTTTTATAGAAGGCGTTTCAGAACGTACATATACAGATGAGGAACTTGAAAATATAGATCCTGCTCCTTTTGAATATGAAGGAAAGACTTATACAGCTTATGAAGCTACTCAAATGCAGAGAAAGCTTGAAACTGCTATGAGAAATGAAAAATTAAAGATAGTGGGATATGAATCTTCAGGTCTTGAAGATGAAATGACATCAAGCAGTATAAGACTTAGAAGATTGAAGAATTATTATGAAGATTTCAGCAGTAAGGCAGGGCTTAAAACACAGTATGAGAGAACACAAGCGGCAGGATGGGGAAAGAAAATCTCTTCAAAGTCATCTAAAATAGTTGAAAAATATAATAAATATCATTATAATAAAGATGGTACAATTAAAGTAACAGATGATTGGAAAGATAAAGGCAAAACATCAATTTTGAAAAAATATCGTCCTAATGCTGTTGTAGAAACTAAAACGATTTATAAAAATGGTTTTGAACAAATAGACCGAAGTATTTATGATGAAAATTCGATGTTGATAAAACAGATACATTCAAGTGGCCATAATAGAAATGATAAGCATATTTTTGGAAAAAATAAAGATGAGCATTTTCACGTTCATGAATATGCATGGGATGATAATAGCAAATTGATAGAAAGAAAACAAAGAGAGCTGACAGATGAGGAGAAACTTGAGCATAAAGATATACTTGAAAGAGGTGAATAAGATTGAATACTGAAGATATTAAATTGTATATTATGATGAATGAACCGATTTTTGAATATAACGGTATTCAATATTCTATATGCTGTCCTGATGAACAATTTTGTACTTGGGATGAAAAAGGTAACGAATGTACTTTTGATAATATTGATGATTTATTAAATAACTGGGAAATTGATAATAAACCATTTAAAGATATTGTAGAAGATATTTTTAATTAAATATACGATTTATAAACGCTATTGTAAAGGAGAGAAAAAATGAAAATAGATATGCTTGATGTTGTCCTTCTGAAAGATGGAAGAGTAGGAACTGTTGTTGAAATATTTGGTGATGGTGAAGCGTTTGTGATTGATATAACGGATGACAGTAAGGATGAGATGAATACACCGATAGTAAAAATGGAGGAAATAGAAAAAATAATATATCCGTATAAATCTTAACCACTTATCTTATTTGAGGTAAGTGGTATTTTTATAGAAAGGAGTAATAATGGATAATTTTACTTGTATATATAAAATTCTAAAAGCTCTTGAAAAAGCAATGGATTATTCTGAATTTGATATAAAACAGATAAACCATGAAAAATTAAACATAACAAAAGAACGGTGGAGCCGATACATTGAAATGATGACGGATATGGGATTAATAAAAGGAATTATGATAGAGAAAGACATTATGGGAAATACTGAAATTTACGATAACGGTATACGAATAACTCTTAAAGGTCTTGAGTATTTGTCTGAAAACACATTTATGAAAAAAGCTTATCAATTAGCAAAAGGAATAAAAGATATTACCCCGTTTATTTAAAGCATTATGCGCAAATTGCATAGTGCTTTTATTATGCCCTAAGCAAGGCGTAAAAAGGCTTATTTTTTATGTAATAATTCGTCGACCTTGCAGACGTTTAAATACAAGGAATGCAGTTGACTGAGTGAACAGTCGTTTAAAAAAATCAGCATAGAAAGGATAGAAAATGGAATTTCTAAAAGAATTGTTTGGAGACAAATCCTTTACTTACGAACAGTTGCAGGAAGCCTTAAAAGACAATAAGGATGTAAAAATAGGCAATCTCGCAGGCGGTGCGTATGTAGGAAAGGAAAAGTATGACGCTTTAAAAATTGAGCTTGATACTGCTAAAAATCAGTTATCTGAAGCGAATAAGACAATACAGTCTTTTAAGGATATGGATATAGACAGTATTAAAAAAGAAGCGGAAACATACAAAACAAAGCTTGAAGAAACTGAAAGAAAAGCCAAAGAGGATATGGAAAAATTTATGTTTGACAATGCTTTGCAAAGTGCGCTGACAAATGCGAAAGCAAAAAACGTAAAAGCTGTAAAGGCTTTATTGGATATGGACGGACTGAAATTCAATAACGGTGAAGTAGTCGGACTTTCCGAACAGATTGAAAAATTAAAGACCGAAAATGATTATATGTTCGAATCAGATGAAAAAGAGCCGCAGTTTGTATCATCTTCAGGTGGAGGAAAATCAGCTGTATCATCAGATGATATAGCAAGACAAGTTATGGGACTTCCCATTAATAAATAATAAAGGAGAAATAAAAAATGCCAAATTCAATTACATTATTTAAAAAGTATATAAACTTGCTTGATGAGGTTTATAAACAAAACGCAAAAACATCTATACTTGACGGAGATAATACCCTTGTACAGATGGGAGCAAACGCAAATGAGATTGTTATTCCTAAAATCTCAATGGACGGTTTAGCCGATTATTCAAGAAATGGCGGATATGTAAACGGTGATGTAACTCTTACTAATGAAACAGTAAAGTTTAATTATGATCGTGGACGTGCTTTTTCCATTGACGCAATGGATAACGAGGAAACCGCTGGAGTTGCATTTGGTAAATTATCAAGTGAATTTATCAGAACAAAGGTAGTACCTGAATTGGACGCTTTTAGATTTGCAACATACGCAGGAATTACAGGAATTTCTAAAATTACGGCCGGAGCAACACTTTCTACAGGAACAGATGTTATTTCTGCACTTAGAGCAGCAACTACAAAAATGGATGAAGATGAAGTTCCTATGGAGGACAGACATTTATTCATTACTCCTACACTTCATGGTCTTGTTCAGGATTTAGACACAACAAAATCAAGAGAAGTTCTCGGAAGATTTTCCACCACTACTCTTGTTCCGCAGACAAGATTTTATACTGCTATTGATTTATATGACGGTATAACTGACACAAGTGCTTCTGAAGGTGTAAATGAAAAACCAGGTGGTTATGTTAAATCATCTACCGGAAAAGATATCAATTTTATGGTAATTCATAAACCGGCAATTTTACAGTATACAAAACATACTGTAAATAAAGTTATTACTCCGGAAGAAAACCAAACCGCCGACGCGTATAAATTTCCGTATCGTGCTTATGGTCTTGCTGATGTTTATGAAAATAAAGTCGCAGGCATTTATTTGCATCATAAAGCGTAAGGAGTGATAAGCATGGCTAAAACTATAGGACTTATCTTTAAAGAAAAGCCTAAAGAAAAGTTTAAATGTCCTCACTGTGATAAAGAATATGCTTCAAAAGAAGCTCTTGACAAGCATATAGCTGAAAAACATTCTGATAAATAAGGAGTAATCGGGTATGGAAGAGATAACTTTTTCTTATTACAAAAATAGCTATTCGGGTAATTCTATACCCGATGAAACTATATTTAAAAAAATATTATATAAATCAAAGCTGTATTTAGACAACATTACTTTCGGAAGGATTAAATATGATGACGACATTACAAAAACAGCGTTATGTGCTGTATGTGATGTATTTTATAATCAGACGGAAGTCCCTCAGCTTACAAGCGAAAGTATGCCGGATTATTCTGTTGTTTATAAACAGGATAATAAAAGTATTGAACAAAGTCTTTTTGAAACAGCAAGCCTGTATTTAATAGG
>CAKTDK010000076.1 GCA_934541205.1 uncultured Eubacteriales bacterium | reverse complement strand
TTAACATAAATCACAAAAATATTAAAGCTAAATAATAATATAAATATTTTAAACATATAATTTAATAAAAAATGAAAAAGGTGTATAAAATTGAAGACAACTATTACAAGAATTATTTTTGCTGTTTTAAGCCTTATAATATGCTGTGTAATGGTATTTACATTGTGTCCTGAAGAATCTTCAGCTTCTGCAAATTATAAAGAAATAAAACTTCCCGTCCTTATGTATCATCATATTATGGAAAAAGGAAAACTTATAGGCGATTACTGTATCACTCCTTCACAGTTTGAAGAAGATTTAAAATATATAAAAGATAAAGGATATACGACTGTTTCGGCGGACGATTTGCTTGAATTTTATTATAATAAAATTCCTTTGCCAGAAAAGCCTATTATGATAACTTTTGACGACGGTTATGAAAGCAGTTATGTTTATGCTTTTCCGCTTTTAAAAAAGTATAATATGAAAGCTATAATTTCAATAATAGGAAATTACAGTGACTTGTATTCAACAATTCCGTCATCTGAAAAAGATGTAAGTTATTCTCATATTACATGGGACCAAGCAAAAATAATGCAGAATTCAAAACTTATAGAAATAGGAAATCATACATATAACCTTCATTCAATCGAAAAAGGACGAAAAGGCGTTGTAAAGAAAAACGACAACGGCTTTTATAATGGAGAAATGAAAGAGGACATATTAAAACTCCAGAAAAAAATAGAAGAAAACTTAGGGATGACTCCCGTAATATTTGCGTATCCTTTCGGAAGCCGAAATGAAAAAACAGATAAAATAATTAAAGATATAAAGTTTAAAGTAGTTTTAGGCTGTGAAGAAAAGGTAAATATTTTGACTGGAACGAATAAAGAGGAACTTTATAATATAAAAAGATTTAATAGGCCTCATAACATAAAAACTGAAGATTTTTTCAAGAAATTTGAAAATTAGCACATATATAAAATAATATAGATGATATATACAAAAGCATATTATTAATATAATACAAAAATTACGCATTTTTTCTTTATAAAATTATAAAAAGAGGTAGAAATATGAAGTTTTTTTTGGTATAATCATATTGTTTGAAATATTTAGACGGAGTTTTTTCCGCTATAAAAATGAGGAGGAAAAATTAATGAGTCAAAAAATTACAGGATCAGTACCTTTTTCGGGTACAAAAGAACAAGAAGATAAGCTTCTTGCTGTAATTGCTGAATACAAAGGCACAAACGGAGCTCTGATGCCTGTTTTGCAAAAAGCACAGGATATTTACGGATATCTGCCTTTTGAAGTTCAGAAAATAATAGCTGAAGGACTTGAATGTTCTTTGGAGGAAGTTTACGGTGTAGTAACATTCTATTCCCAGTTTTCTCTTAATCCGAAAGGTAAATACAAAATAGGCGTTTGTCTTGGAACTGCATGCTATGTTAAAGGTTCAGGAAAAATTCTTGAAAAAATACAGGAAAATCTTAATCTTGGCGTTGGCGAATGTACTTCTGACGGCTTATTTTCTCTTGATGCTACAAGATGTATAGGAGCCTGCGGTCTTGCTCCTGTATTTACTGTAAATGACGATGTTTACGGAAGAGTTACGGAAGATGAGATAGAAGGAATTCTTGCTAAATATAAGGAATAATTTATGACTGAGCTTTCTTTAAATATACTTGATATATGTCAAAATTCCATAAAAGCCAATTGCACCGAAATAATAATATTAATAAACGAAGATATTAAAAATGACGTTTTGACAATTGATATTTCTGATAATGGCTGTGGAATGGAAAAGGACTTTCTTGAAAAAGTTGAAGATCCTTTTACTACTACCCGCACTACTCGAAAAGTGGGTATGGGGATACCGCTTTTAAAAATGGAATGCGAGATGGCGGGAGGTACTTTTAAGATTGACTCGGAGAAAAATGTAGGAACAAAAATTCATTGTACTTTTCAGTACTCAAATATAGACAGGCTTCCGCTTGGAAACGTTTGTGACACTGTATTGGCGCTTATAAGGCTCAATCCCGATATTGATTTTATCTATAATCATATTGTAAACGGAAAAAGCTTTGAATTTTCTACAAAGGAAGTTAAAAATATTTTAGGTGACGTTCCTTTGAACAATAATGAAGTACTTGAGTTTATAAAAAATTATCTCGATGAAAATATTGAAAATCTTTACGGAGGAATAATATAATGAAAAGTTTAGCCGAGCTTGCTGCTATAAGAGAAAAAATGAAGACGCAAGTAAATATTAGAGAAGAAAACAACGAAAACGCTATAAGAGTGGTTGTTGGCATGGCTACTTGTGGTATAGCGGCAGGTGCAAGACCTGTACTCAACGCTTTTGTTGAAGAAACCGCAAAAAGAGGTTTAAATAATGTTATGGTTACTCAGACAGGATGTATCGGCGTCTGTCGGTTGGAACCTATTGTTGAAGTTATGGTTCCCGGAGAAGAAAAAGTAACTTATGTAAAAATGACACCTGAAAAGGTTTCTAAAATAGTTAACGACCATATTGTAAATAAAAAAGTAGTTACCGAATATACAATCGGTGCCGCTGAATAGGAGGAATAAGGTTAATGTACAGATCCCATATTCTTGTATGTGGCGGAACCGGCTGTACTTCATCCGGCTCACCTGCCATTATTGACGAATTAAACAAAGAACTTAAAGATCAGGGACTTGAAGAAGAAGTAAAAGTAGTTCAGACAGGATGTTTTGGACTTTGCGCTTTAGGTCCTATCATGATAATATATCCGGAAGGCGCTTTTTACAGCAGAGTTAAGCTCGAAGATATTCCGGAAATTGTTTCTGAACACATAGTTAAAGGAAGAATTGTTGAAAGGCTTCTTTATAAAGAAACTGTTACCGACGAGGGTATAAAATCTCTTAACGAGACTGATTTTTATAAAAAACAGCTTCGTGTTGCACTTAGAAACTGTGGTGTTATCAATCCTGAAAATATAGATGAATATATTGGATTTGGCGGATATGAAGCGCTTGGTAAGGTTCTTACCGAAATGACTCCTCAGCAGGTTATTGATATAATTAAAGAATCAGGGCTTAGAGGAAGAGGAGGCGGAGGCTTCCCGACAGGTCTTAAATGGCAGTTTACCGCTAATGCTGTAGATGACCAGAAATATGTTGCATGTAATGCCGATGAGGGTGACCCCGGAGCATTTATGGACAGATCTGTTCTTGAGGGCGATCCTCATGCTATAATTGAAGCTATGGCTATAGCCGGATATGCAGTAGGCGCTTCTCAGGGTTATGTTTACATAAGAGCTGAGTATCCTATTGCTGTACAGCGTCTTCAGATTGCTATTGATCAAGCACGTGAATACGGACTTTTAGGTAAAAACATTTTTGAAAAAGGCTTTGATTTTGATATCGAAATAAGACTTGGCGCAGGCGCTTTTGTTTGCGGTGAGGAAACAGCTCTTATTACTTCTATTGAAGGAAACAGAGGAGAACCAAGACCTCGTCCTCCGTTCCCGGCGGTTAAAGGTATTTTTGGGAAACCGACATTATTAAATAACGTTGAAACCTATGCAAATATTACTCAGATTATAATTAACGGTCCTGAGTGGTTTGCAAATATGGGTACTGAAAAATCAAAAGGTACAAAGGTATTTGCTCTTGGCGGAAAAATTAATAATACAGGTCTTGTTGAAATTCCAATGGGAACTACTTTGAGAGAAGTTATTTACGATATCGGCGGCGGTATTCCAAACGGTAAAAAGTTTAAAGCAGCTCAGACTGGAGGTCCTTCAGGTGGATGTATCCCTGCTGAACATATTGATATTAAAATAGATTATGATAATCTTATTTCAATAGGCTCTATGATGGGGTCTGGCGGACTTATCGTTATGGACGAAGATACATGTATGGTTGATATAGCTAAATTCTTTCTTGAATTTACTGTTGATGAATCCTGCGGTAAATGTACTCCGTGCCGCGTAGGTACAAAAAGGCTTTTGGAAATACTTGAAAAGATAACTTCCGGCAACGGAACCTTGGAAGATATCGATAAGATGGAGGAGCTTTGTTACCATATTAAAAATTCTTCTCTTTGCGGACTTGGACAAACTGCTCCAAATCCGGTTCTTTCAACATTAAAATACTTCAGAGATGAATATATTGCTCATGTTGTTGATAAGAAATGTCCGGCAGGAGTTTGTAAAAAACTTGTTCAGTATAAAATTACCGATAAATGTATCGGATGTACTTTGTGTTCGAGAAATTGTCCTGTTGGAGCTATTTCCGGCGAAGTTAAAAAACAGCATACAATTGACACGGCAAAATGTATTAAATGCGGTGTATGTATGGATAAATGTAAATTTAAAGCTATAATTAAGGAATAAGAGAGGAGTAATAAGTAATGGTTAATATAAAAATTAATGATATTGAATACCAGGTGCCTGAAAATATTACTGTTCTCGAGGCGTGCAGATATGCAGGTATTCGTATTCCCACATTATGCTATTTAAAAGATATAAATCAAATCGGCGCTTGCAGAATATGTGTTGTTGAAATAAAAGGAGCCAGATCTCTGGCGGCTGCCTGCACACATCCTATTAATGAGGGTATGGAAATATACACAAATTCTCCCGCTGTCAGAAAATCAAGAAAAACTTCTCTTGAACTTATTCTTTCTACTCATGAAAGAAAATGTTTGTCCTGTGTAAGAAGTCAGAACTGTGAACTTCAGGCTTTAGCTGCGGAATTCGGATGTGATGAAACTGCTTATGAAGGTGCAAGAGAAACTTATGATATTGATGATTCAACAGAATATCTTATAAGAGATAACAATAAATGTATCCTTTGTCGCCGCTGTGTTGCTGCTTGTAAAAATCAGCATGTAGGAGTAATCGGGGCAAATGACAGAGGATTTAAAACCCATATTTCTTCTGCATTTGAGCTTGGACTTAAAGACGTTCCGTGCGTTGCCTGCGGTCAGTGTATTGCAGTGTGTCCTGTTGGGGCTCTTCGTGAAAAGGATGAAATAGATAATGTTCTTGCCGCTATCAACAATCCTAAAAAACATGTTGTGGTAGCTACCGCACCTGCAGTAAGAGTTGCTATTGGTGAAGAATTTGGTTATCCTGTAGGAACAAATACAAAAGGCAAAATGGTAAGCGCACTTAAAAAATGCGGTTTTGATAAGGTGTTTGACGTAAACTTCTCTGCCGACCTTACTATTATGGAGGAGGGTACGGAATTTTTGGAAAGATTGTCAAACGGCGGAACTCTTCCGATGATAACTTCATGTTCTCCGGGATGGATAAAATTCTGTGAGCATTATTATCCTGAACTTTTGGATAATCTTTCAAGCTGTAAATCTCCTCAGCAAATGTTTGGAGCAGTAATAAAGACATATTATGCTGAAAAAAACGGTATAGATCCGGAAGATATATATATGGTATCTGTAATGCCGTGTACAGCTAAAAAGTTTGAAAAAACAAGAGATGATCAATCTGCAGCAGGAGTACCTGATATTGACAGCGTTTTAACTACAAGAGAACTTGCAAGACTTATTAAACGCGCCGGAATTATGTATCAGACTCTTGAAGATGAAGAGTTTGACAATCCTTTGGGAACAGGTACTGGCGCCGCAGTAATATTCGGTGCAACCGGAGGCGTTATGGAAGCGGCTCTTCGTACCGTTGCTGAAATAGTTGATAAAAAACCTCTTGACAGTCTTGAGTTTACTGAAGTAAGAGGAGTAAAAGGAATTAAAGAGGCATCTTATGAAATTGGGGGAAATATAGTAAAAGTTGCTGTTGCCAGCGGTTTATCTAATGCAAAAATTCTTATGGATAAAGTGAAAAACGGCGAATGCGATTATCACTTTATTGAAATTATGGGTTGCCCGGGTGGTTGTGTAAACGGAGGAGGACAGCCTATCGTTCCTGCCGATATAAGAAATGTTATTGATATAAGAGCTGTCAGAGCTGCGTCTATTTATGAAGAAGATAAAAATCTTCCTATCAGAAAGAGTCATGAAAATCCTGTTATTGCTCAAATTTATGATGAATATTTTGAAAAACCGGGAAGTCATAAGGCTCATAAAATCCTGCATACCAAATACGTTAAGAGAGACAGATATTAAAATAACGAAAAAACCTTGTTTGATTTATCAAACAAGGTTTTTTATTAAAATAATATTTTATTGATTTGGAACAACAGCAAAAAATATTAAATCTTCATTACTGTCGTTTATAAGACTATGGCTTTCTCCTTTAGGACAATAGTGACACATTCCACTTTTTAATATTTTTGTTTCTCTATCATTTTCTAAAATTTTGCCTTCGCCTTTTAAAATGTATAAAATTTCACTGCTTGTTTCATGTTTATGAAGACCTATGGATGCTTTTGAAGGTAAAGTAGCAAGCATGATTTTATTGTTATCGTCAATAAACATTTTTGAAATAACTTCTTTAGTACCGCCGTAGAAATTTTGAATAATCGTAGAGTCTAATTTGTCAAAATTAATAATCATTTTTTCACCTATTTTCTATTAAATATTTTATGAAAATATTTTTTATATAAGAAAAACAGAATATATATTAAAATCAGGCATAAAACAATAATTAAAATAATATCTCCAACTAAAGTATTATTTTCGGCTGTAATTTCTTTTTCAGGAGTTTTTTCAGATGTTTCATCAGTGGGTTTGGAACTGTAACTTGGGTTGCTCGCTTTATCGGAATTATTGAAAAAATGTTTTTCAAATTCTCTTAATTCATAGTTTAAAAAATATTTTTCTTTTTCTTCTTTTGATAACTTTGCATTTGAAAATTCTGCTGAAACACTTTCAAGGTTTATTTCGGTGTTAAAAAAAGCGTTATTTTCCGGCTTTAATTGTTCCGAAGTAAGTTCTTCATATTTATAATAATATGGAGAAACTTTTTTTATAAAATCTTCAACTATATATAATTTTTGTCTGTGAAAAATATTTGTTAAATTATCATTTAGTATTTCCATAATAAAAATGTATTCAATGTTATCACAAACAATATAAAGACCATGTATTCCAAGATAAGGAATATTAATAAAAGCAGCCTGTGTAGGCTTTGTTAAGCGGTGCTGCTGCATAATTTGTGATAAATTAACAGGATATAAGTAGTACTGAGCATAAGCAAGTGATGAAAAGTCTCCGTTGTATTCTTTAGCTATTGAGTATGTGCCGTCTTTTTCCGTTATATTATAGGTTTTAGGTTCAGAATTATCAATATAGGTAAGACAGAAAAAGTTATTTGTCTTATCTTTTGTAGTATTTATATAGGATGAAAAGCTTTCTGAGTTTAAAGCATCTGTTAAATTGCCATATAAATTTATTTGGTTAAATATAATATACGGTTCTTCATTTTCCTTAAAAGAGGAAATAAGATTTGATAAAGTAGGCGCTAAAGCGTCTTTATGGTTATCATCAAAAGCGGAAGGAATCTTATAATCTTCATAAATCCTTGATGCTAAAACTAAAGTGTCATCAAAATCTCTTCCGCTTATATTTATGGCTGAAACAGAAAAACAGTTTATGATTGTTATTAATAATAAAATAAATGAAATAATTTTTTTCATTGTATATCACCTTATAAATTAATTAAATATTTACTAATTTCATTCAAAATACTTGACGTTATAGCCAAGGTTTAAGATATGCTTTAATATTATGATATAAAATTATTATAACATAAATCAGTATATAATTCCATAGAAATAAAACATAAAAAATACTTGCAATTATAATTAAAATAATATATAATATAATTCGTTGTACGGAGAGATGGCTGAGCTGGTCGAAGGCGCACGATTGGAAATCGTGTAGGCGTTAATAGCGTCTCGAGGGTTCGAATCCCTCTCTCTCCGCCAATGCCAAAAGGCTTGATATTACTGGAAAGTCAGTTGTATCAAGCCTTTTTACTA
>CAKTDK010000075.1 GCA_934541205.1 uncultured Eubacteriales bacterium | reverse complement strand
ACTAAAAGAAATGAGCCCTGTAAATTACAGAACTCATTTCCTTCAGGTTTCCTGATATGAACTTAATCAAAAAGTGTCTAACTTTTTGGGTGCAGTTCATTTTGCTCCGCTTTTTTTGTTTTACAAAATTATTGTATCTATTCTGTCTCTTCTCGATAATTCTCAGCTTGCATATTAAACATCTGTGCATACTTTCCGTTTAAATTCATTAATTCATTATGACTTCCCTGCTCTATTATTTCACCATTCTCAATCATAAAAATCTTATCTGCCATACGAGTTGAAGATAATCTATGGGATATAAATATAACGGTCTTATCCTCTGCTAATTCTTTCATCTTTTGATTTAAATTATATTCACTTATTGGATCTAAAGCAGAAGACGGTTCATCAAGAATAATTATATCATTATTTGAATAAAAAGCTCTAGCAAGAGCTACTTTTTGACATTCACCACCAGAGAGTAATATTCCATCATCGTCAAACTCTTTTAGCATTACACTTTTAATACCTTGATTCATTTTATTAAGTTTATCTTCAAATCCACTTTCCTTTAATGCCATGATAACTTTTTCATCATTCGGCGATGTATCCATAGAAACATTTTCTTCAAGAGTACATGAATATATATTACAATTTTGCATTACACTACTAAAAATATTTCTATAATCTTTTATTTTCAGATTTTTTATATTATTATTGTCTAAAACAATATCACCTAAAACCGGATCATATAATCTTAACATTAATTTTATTAAAGTAGACTTACCCGCTCCATTGTGACCCACAATAGCTATTTTATCTCCTTTTTTTATTTCTACATTAATATTTTTCAATATATATTTTTCTGAATTCTGATATTTAAAATAAACATTTTTGAATTCTAACATATTTTTTATAGATGTTACAGGTAAAGAATTTTCTTCATCTTTGATTTTAGGTTCAAACCTCATAAAATCCTCATATTTTTGTATATATAGACTATTTTCTTTAAATGATTTGATACTATCAATTAAAGTAGTAAAGTTATTATAAAGTTGCCAAATTGCATTTAATATTGCAGTAAAACTGCCGAGTGTAATAGTTTTTAAAAATATTGCTCTGTAAAATAAATAGAATATTGAAAATGCTTCAAAAACAATAATTATAAATACATCTTTTGCAAGCACTAATCCAAAGAATATGTTTCCGAACTTTTTATATTTCAAAGTAATATCATTATGAACATTATTATAATATTCAAATAAAATATTTTTTACATTTGATAATCTTATCTCTTTAGCGAAGTCTACTAAATAAAACGTTCTTGCAATATACTCACGCTTTCTAGTCAACGGCTTTAAAATATTTTCTCTTTGATAACTTCTTTTAGTTATTTTTAAGTTTAAAAAGTATACTGCCAGCACACTTATAATCATTATTGCTATTAAAATAATATCAATATTTGCTATTATTCCTAAAATAAATATTAACTGAATAACTGCTGTGATTATATTAAAAAAATTCTGTGTTACTTGTAATGCACGACTATCTGATTCTGAAATTGCCCAAATATAATTATCATAAAAACTAGGATTATCAACACAATCTTGATCACATGAAACAGCTTTATCATAAAGTTTCATTTTAATTTTTTTATATAGGATTTGTCTATACTTAGGATCTATAAATCTATTAAATATAAAACTATACAAATAACACACGACATTAATTAATATAACTACTAAAATAAAAGTTATAAGTATATCAAAACTTTCACCTTTTTCAAGAAAATCCAATATTTTTTTAAGAGCATATACTGAATTAAAAGGTATCATTACAGACCACATTAAAGATTGTATTAAATTCATAAAAAAATATACAGGAATATTTTTTAAAACCAATCGCATCATTGATAAATTGCTTTTTATTGTTTTAATTAATCCCATTATATCACCTGCTCCACATAATCTTCTGCTTGATTATTAAACATATCAAAATATAATCCTTTTTTCGCCATTAACTCTTGATGAGAACCAGATTCAACAATTTGAGCATTATCCATTATTATTTAGAAGATCCCTATAAATATAATAGCGGAAGTATCACGGAAGATTATATAAAGTCAAATATGACTGTATTATCGACAAACGGATATGTAAAATCCTTTAAATCAGACAGTAGATATCCTTTTTTAATTACACCTTCAGAACTTGGAGCAACATATAACACTTATGCGTCTGCAAATTTTTATGCTCCCCGATATGCTGTTAATTCAGTAAGGGTAGGCGGCGGATTTATAAGCAGGAGAGAGTCTTCCCCAGTTCATTTTGGGTGTAGCAGCAATCCTACTGAAAAAATGCTCTTTTACTTAGGCAGACTTAATATTTCTGATTAATAAATAAATTTATATAGATTATGGAGAGAAAATATGGATAATGAAATTATAATTGAAAAAATTGCTGTACTGGAAGCCAGTACCAAGCAAGCTCATAAAAGACTTGATGATATATCTTGTTTAACGAAATCAGTTTATACTCTTGCTACTGAAGTAAAAAATATGCGTGAAGATGTAAATAAAATAGATGATAGATTAACTGCTTTTGAAAAAGCACCAAAAGATAGAATAAATCAGATTATTACTGCTATTATCAGTGCTATTACAGGAGGTACTATTTCTTTTGTCATCTCACAATTATTTATTAAAATGTAAAAGGTGATTTTATGATAACAAAAATTCCTTTCAATGGGCGATTTAAAATATCGCAGCCTTATGGCAATAAAACTGATAAATACGGATATGTAAACGGAATACATAACGGTGTGGATTTGGTCGGGCTTGACAGCCCTACTCTATACGGTGTTATGGCAAACGGTGAAGTTATGTATGTCGGATACGAAGAAAATGGTTTCGGAAATTATATTAAAATACTTGATAAAGACTCAGACAGAATTATTTATATGGCTCATATGAAAACTCCTTCTCCTCTTAAAAAGGGAAACAAAGTTTCATATACTACTAAAATAGGAATAATGGGAAGCACCGGCAACAGTACAGGCAATCATACTCATTTTGAAGTGCGTATGACAGACAATAAAACAAGATGTAATCCTTGTGAATATATGGGTATTCCAAATATAAGAGGTACATATAATTCTTCTGATTATGCGTTAAACAAAGGAGATGTTCTTGAAGATATGACTCAAACTGAATTTGATAATATCATTAACGGTATAAAAAATGATTATAATGATAAGCTCAATGATTTAAAAGCTGAATACAATGTAAAAATAAATAACCTGAATACCGCTTTAGGTAAAATGACCGCTATGAATAATACATTAATTGACGAGATAAATGAAAAACAGGACAAACAGACTGTTTACAAAACATTAAGTGATATTCCCGAATGGGGAAAATCCTCTGTTGAAGAATGTATTCGTGAAAATATTATTGTACCAGATAAAGACGGCAGTATTAATATTTCCCATGATTTACTGAGAGCTATTATGATTATAGATAGAAAAGAAGCTGATTTTGACAGCCTTGATGATATCCCAGAATGGTACAGACCTACTATTCAAAAGCTTGTAGATATGCTTATACTTAAAGGCGAACAGGGAGAAAATGAAGAATTGAGATTAAACATAAATACACAGGCTGTAAAGATTCTTGTTATTCTCGACAGACTTGGGTTATTTGACAGAAAGGAAAATAAATAATGGTTGAGATAATTTTAAAATTTATTCCTGCTTTAGCAGTGGAGATAGCTACTAATATAATTCTCGGAATGTATTATAATATAGGGATTAATAAGGTAAAGTTTGATTCGAAAGTGCTTGTTATCGGCGTTGTAAAAGCACTAATTATAGCAGGAGCTTTTATAGGGCTTGGGTATTGTTTTGACAAGATGGATTTAACATCAATAAGTATAAGTCCTGAAAATATTATGAGTGCGGCTATAATTCTTTATGTCACAAAAGGATGATACGAGCTTTATTTTACCTCAAATTTTAATATGTATATCTGAATATTTTATTATTTATAACCAATTTATATGATAATTATATTGTTAAATAAATCAAATACTCATAAATATTAAAAATAAACAAAAATATTTTTACTCCTAATTTATCAAAATAAGAAATTAGTTTTTCAAAAATTCATCACTTAATATGAATGAAATAGGAAAATTCATAAGGTTCTTTATTAATATTTTTATTTATACTCTCACAAAAAAGTTATTGACAAACAAAAAAATGTATGATATTCTAAAAATAGACAGGAAAAACAAGGAAGAAAGGAATGCAAATTATAATGAAAAGTAACATTAATTTTGCCAATAATATATTTTCATGTCATCTTTATAACCCGTTATTTCATAATCATTATGACGGCGTTCCTCTTTCGTGCTTTCACGTCCAAATGATTAACTATTCTCATCAAACAAAAAATATAAAAAAGGTAAACAGCACAAAAATAATCATGTTGAGGATTATTTTGTGCTGTTTTTATTTTACACTTTAACATACCGTATTATGGCTTTAAGAGTAACTTATAGAAAGGATAGTCATATGTCAAGAATTGCCTTAATCGGAAAGAACACTATAGAATATATATCTTTACTTATTGATATCTGGAATAACGGCGATTGTGTTATTCTCATTGATTGGCAAACTCCTTTTCATACTGCACTTAATATGTTAAAAAATGCCGGTGCTAAAGCATGTTATATTCAATCTGATTTACAAGACAAAAATTTGAATATAAATGATATCAGCATTGAAATCATCCCATTTGCTGTGAGCGGAATCTTGACTTCCCGCTTACCTGATTACATCTATGATAAGTTTCGGACGGACTATAGCCAAAATGAGGCGGTTATTATATATAGTTCGGGAACAACCGGAAAATCCAAAGGTATAATACTTTCCCATTTTGCGATAAACACCAATGCCGATGCGATTATTGAATATATGCATCCATCTGCCACTGATTGTATTTATATCATCAAAGCCCTTTCACATTCATCGACTCTGACCGGCGAGTTATTGGTTGCACTGAAAGTGCACATGCGATTGATTATTACTGCTACCGCTGTTCCGCCAAGATATGTTTTTGGCATTATAAAACAATATTGCGTGTCAATCTTGTGTCTCAATCCAACATTACTATCGTTTCTTTGTGATGAGGCAGAACGAAAAAATTATAAGCTCAATTCCCTCAAAATAATATATGTCAGCGGAGCAATATTGAATGACAAAGTGTATGAAAAAGCTCACCGCATTTTAATAGGTATTTGTATTTATAACGTTTACGGTTTATCTGAAACGGCTCCTCGTATTACCGCGCAAACAAGCGAATGCTGTAGAACAAATTCCGTCGGAAAACCGATCAACGGAGTTGAAATTGCGATAGTGAACGAAAAAGGTATTCTCGTGTCCGACGGAGAGCAGGGAATAATTCATGTAAATACTCCAAGCTTGTTTTCAGGATATATTTCCGAAACAGAAAAGCGCCGTTCTCTTTATTGCGGATGGTTCAACACCGGTGACATTGGATACACAGACAAATACGAAGAATTGCATATCATAGGTCGAATTGATGATGTTATAAATTGCGATGCACATAAGGTGTATCCAAGCGATATTGAAAAATTGATAATAGAAAATCCTAAAATTACAGACTGTGCAGTGAGTAAATGTGTATATAACGGCTTTGAGATGATCGGTTGTCTATATGTCAGCGATTCAGACTGTATAGTCGACATTATCCACCGATTAAAGAAATCGCTTATGCAATATGAAATTCCAAAAAGATTCGTAAAGATAAATTCAATTCCGCATAATGAACGTGGAAAAGTTGACAGAATAAAAGTTGCAGGGATATTGTCTGAAAGTGAAAACGAAAGGACGTGAGTCATGAACAGAAATGAAATAAAGCTGAAATTGCTAAATATACTTACATCTCTATTCTCAACTACCGGATTTGACGCTGATATTCTTGAGTATGCGGATCTTATTGACGACTTTGGGATGGATTCAATTACATTTATTTCAATTGTGATTGATATTGAATCAGTGTTTGAAATTACAGTACCCGACCATATGTTGTTCTTGGAAAATTTCAGAAATGTTGACGGAATTATTGAAATCATTGAATATGCCAAAAATGTTGACGAAGAGAATATCTCAGAACAGGAGGCTATGAAATGACAAAACTTGAAGCAATGCTGAAATACGTGTCGGAACACAACGATTTCTATAAAGAACGTATAAAAAAATATAAAATTACAAATCCTCTGGATATTACCCAATGGCCTGTGCTTACAAGAAAAGAAGTGCAGAAAAACAGGTATAATATGTTTTCGGATGGATATAAAAGCAAATATTTTAATCAACAACTCCGAAGACAATCATCATCAGGTTCAACCGGAATGCCTGTAAATGTTTATTGGGATTATAAAGACTGGTATGCATCTAACATGTTGCTGTGGAGAAAACGGTTACAATGGTATGGTATACATCCCAGCGATAAATATGTTATGTTTACTCTCAATGCTTTCAATGTGAAAAATGACGGAGAAACTATATATTACATAAAAAATCCTGCAAATCTCCTTTCTGTAAATGTCTCATTGATTCAAAATGAAGACGGTTATAATAAACTTGTTGATATAATTAATGAATTCGAACCAAAGTGGTTTTATATTCAACCGTTTATATTAAATAGATTAATTCAAGCATATAAGCGTACAGGCAAAATGCCGCCGAAAAAATTAAAATACATTGAATCGATAGGAGAACTTTTGCCGTCGGATTTAAAAAAAAGGTCGATTGATTTTTTCAAAGTACCTCTTGCCAATATGTACGGCTCTGAAGAAATAAATGGAATTGCTTATGAATGTCCCATTCATCATATGCATGTGTTGAGTGAAAATGTTTATTTAGAAGTAAGAAATGAAAAAGGTATTTTTACTTCCGGAGAAGGAGAATCAATCATTACAAATCTCAATAACTTTGCAATGCCGTTAATACGATATGATCAAGGCGATAGTCTTGTTGTTAATAACAAGACAAAAAGATGTATCTGCAAAACAAGTTCATCAATAATAGAAATCCTCCAAGGGCGTACTTTAGATAAAATTATTTTAAAAAATGGCTTTGAGTTGACTTCTATTGTACTGATGGAATTTATTGCAGAAGCAAATAATCGTTTAAGCGGTGCTATTTTAGAATATGAATATACATATTCCAACAGCAAAAAAAGGCTTGTTTGCTCAATCAGATTAGATGAACAAAAACAAGATCAATTTAAAAAAATTCAAGAAATTTTAAAAGATATTTTTATTCAAAAATGTGCGGCAAGTACTTTTTTATGCATGGATATAGTCTTGATGGACAACAAAAAGTTCGTAAAAAAGAAGAATAAAATATTAAATATAATCAATTAAAGATAATTTTTTAAAAATTCAGATCAATTTATAAAGCCGGTTATTCACTTTAGTACAATATTATAATTTAAGATTCCTTAATAATAAATTATTGGAAAGGATGTGTGCAATATAACAATGAAAAAAGATCTACCGATAATAAAATTATTTCAAAACGAAAATCAGTATTATGTATATGATACCTTCACAAATTCAATACTCCACATTTCAAAAGAACATTATATTGATTTGAAAAAATTAAGTAAAATTGGAATTAAAGATTATCTGTCTCAAAATGACACAGAGCAACCATACTGC
The DNA here is from genome assembly GCA_934541205.1 of uncultured Eubacteriales bacterium. Lineage (GTDB taxonomy): Bacteria > Bacillota > Clostridia > Oscillospirales > RGIG7773 > RGIG7773. The sequence goes on along the minus strand of CAKTDK010000075.1, from coordinate 240 downwards.
GATATTATATCTTTAATAAAATCGGGCTTTTTCAAACCTTGTTTTATTGAAACAAAAGAACATCCGGATACCCCAAAAATATATGACCTTATTACTCGATCTTTGAATTATATGATTCTTCAAGTAACACGGGATTGTAATTTTGACTGTATATACTGCCAGTATGCCAGAAATACGCCAATTGAACGAAATCACTCTTGTGAACAAATGTCTTTATCAATTGCTGAAAAAGCAGTTAAC
>CAKTDK010000074.1 GCA_934541205.1 uncultured Eubacteriales bacterium | reverse complement strand
TCGACATTTTATGTTATTATAAAGATTTAATATTTATTTCTGATAAAATATATTCTAATTTTTTATCAATTTTTAAATAAATTTGTAAAAATTTGCAAAATATTTTCAGCTTACTTTTTAAAAATAAAAAAGAGCAAAACTACATTAGTAATTTTGCTCTGAAATAAGTGTTATTGTTTTCGATTATGTAACATATGTTATAATATATATATACGAAAAGCAATATACATTAATATAATTGAATATAGACGATAATGCGTTATGATGATATATTAAATAGCACAAAAAAGACGGTAGAGAATAATCTCTCCCGTCTTTTTTTAAATATTTATACCTTTAGATTTTGTAGATAAACTAAAAAGCATAAAAAATCATCTTCCATGTATGTTTTTCCGCTCCTGTAAAAAAAGGAATTATGCATACAAAACGTTTTGAAAGTGTATGGAAATCTGTTCTTCGTCAAATGGATATAAAAACCGGAGCAAAATTTATACAGAAAAAATAATAGAACATAAATTGATACAACTATAACACCGTATAATTTAAGGCATACTTATATAACTAATCTGATTGAAAAAGGAATAGGTGTAAAAGCAGTATAATATTTAGCTGGACATGCTACGGCTGAAATAACATTAAATGTTTATACCTATATTACTGATAAAATGATAGATAACACTATTATAAAAATAAACAGTATAAATCAAAAACAGGTTGCCGAAAAGTTGCCAAACATTTTAAAAAATACGTGAAAATATGGAGTAAAGTTCCTAAATATTTACAAAAAGATAAAAAAATAAATCCTTTACAAACGGCTTGAAATAGCCATTTATAAGGGATTTTTTGCTGGTCTGAGTGGCGGGACTTGAACCCGCGGCCTCTTGCCCCCCAGACAAGCACGCTACCGGCTGCGCTACACCCAGATATAATATTTAGTTGTCATGGAATAAATATGATAGAAATATACCTTGCTCCACCATCTTATTGAACCCAATATACAGCTTTCATATTATATCAAAATTCACTTATAAAATCAAGTGCTCCTTGAATTTTTATCTGAAATATATTATTATTTTATTGAGGTGATAAAATATGAATGAAATCATAAACAACATTCTTACAAGAAGAAGTATAAGAAACTTTAACAATAAAAAAATAGAAAAAGAAAAACTTGAAATTATTATGAAATCAGCAATTTATGCTCCAAGCGCCCGCAATTTTCAATCTTGGAAATTTTCTGTAATTCAAGATAAAGCAATTATTTTTTCACTTGCGGACATTTTAAAAGAAGCTTTAAACCGTGACGAAGGATATAATTTCTATAACCCGGATACTCTCATACTATGCGCCAATAATACAGAAAATCCAAACGGACTTGCCGACTGCGCCTGCGCTCTTCAAAATATTTTTCTTGCAGCTCACTCATTAAATATCGGTTCCGTCTGGATAAATCAGTTTAAAGACGCAAGAAATGAACCAAAACTTAAAAATGCTCTTTTAAATCTTGGTATACCTGAAAATTACGCAGTATGGGGAGCCGCCGCCTTGGGATATTATGAAGAAACCCCTCAGAAAGCTTCTAAAAATGAAAACGTAATAAACTGGTATTTGTAAAGAAAAAAGCCGTATCATAAAGATACGGCTTTTTATTAATCATTTTGGGCAGGTTTTGGAATAATAACCCCTACAATATTTACATTTACAGTTTCAACTTCAAGTCCTGTCATACGTCAATAAATTTATATCCGAATTTTACATTTAAAAAAATATCAACTACAACGCTTGTTTCGTTTATAACTACCTGTATACCTTTTCCTATAGTTTTTTTATTAACTATTCCCTTAATATCGGAAGCAAGCCTTGAAGTAAGTCCTGCAACTCCTTCCACATCAGCGGCAGCAAGACCCGCTATTGTAGCTACTACTTCTTCGGATATACTTACATTTCCGTTATCTTCAGATTTATTTATCTTTTCCATTGGTTATCCTCCCATTAAAAACAATAATGATATAATTATTATATCACATATTATAAAAATTTAAACCCCCTAATTTACTTCAATAATTTTTATGCTTGATGCTTTTACATTTGTTTCCGATATAACAATATCTTTAATTTGAGATACTTCCTTTTCACTTAAACCGTCGGTTGCAACCATAATATTTACTCCGTCTCCGCTGCATAAAGCTACACATTCCGAAAAGCCTTTTGCTTTCAAAAGATTTTCTATTTTTCCTTCGGTTTCAACTGTACTGGCAATGTTTGTCATATCAACTACTGCTTTTTCTTTGGTTTGATTATCTACTTTTTCATTATCGATAATATCATTTAAAAGTTCAACTGCCTCATCCCTGTTTTTTTGTCTTGTTAATTTTGCCTCGTCAAAATATGTACTTTGAGACGCTTCACCGGTTTCTTCAGTGCTTACTCCGGTATTTACCAGAGCCGCTTCCCCCAAAATCTTGTCCTTGTTCTGCATATCAAGCGCGTCGTCCGCATTATTTGTAAAAGCCATATTTAAATAAATTGCTACTCCCATAACTAAAAGAAGTGAGAACAGTACTATTTGTTTTTTACCGAGTTTCATAATTTTTTCCTCCTTATTTATCGCTTTTTAAAACAGTAATGTTATTTGTTTTCATGTTTAAGGCAACGCTTACCGCCTCTATAATCATACGCTCAACTTTTTTATTGTCTGCTCCCTGACAAACTATTACCGCTCCGGTTATTTCCGGCTGTACTTTTTTTACTATTATAGGTGTTTCACCGCCTCCTTTTTCTTTTATTATAATAATTTTTTGGCTTAAATCTTTATTTATCTCTTCTTTTCCGTTTTCGGAATAAGTGGAGTTTTTTGTATTTTCTTCATTTTCGGTAGCATATATATTTTCTTCTCCATTTTTACAATTTAAAAGTACTGTCGCTTTTCCGGCCCCTTCTATATTTTCAACCATATCTTTTATTTTTTCCTCAAGCCCTTTTATATAATCAAGTGTTTCATATTCACTTTGAGGGACAGTTTCCGTTTCTTTTTTCTTCGACGGAATTATTAAAATAATAAGACATAATATAACCAGCGCTATTATAAAGTATTTAAAATATTTGTTTTTAAATAATCCGTTTGAAAAATCCAGTATTTTTAATCCATTCATTTTTATCACCTTTTATTTGCCGCTTACCGTTATTTTTGTTTTTTCTATTTTAAATTTATCGCTTACTATATTTTTAATTTCGTCTTCATCAAAATTTTCTTCTATATATATTTTTACGCTTTCAAGAATAATTTTTTCTTCCTCAAAAAGCGGAGTAACAACAACTTTTACATTTTTTAAATTTGTTCTTTTTAAAATTTCTTCCTGTATGGATTTTTCTACCTGAGATGTAACCGAATATGTAACTCCTTCACGGAAATCATTATTTCCCTCTACTGCCCCAACGCTTTCTATTTTTCCCAAAACGCTGTCGATATCAAGTATGCCGTCGGCATTTTTAAATACAGATATTACAAGAAATACAAAAAGCACCGAAACAAGCATTGAAGTTATTTTTTTCATATTTCCTCTCGGAATCATAAGCTTTAATATTCCTATACAAAATATAATTATTAATAACATAAGAGCCATATTTTTTATAAAATCCATAAAATCCTCCTAAGAACTCCCTTTTACCATAATTGCCAACGTAAAAACTGCCATAAATCCAGTACAAATAAGGATAGATAAAACTGTAAAAAGCCCGTCGCACACAATTTTAAAAAAGCAGGAAATATTACTGCTGCCCATCATATCCGAAAAAAGCTGTGATAATCTAAAAACAATAATCTTGGATAAAAGCGCAAGTATAGGCATTAAAAGAGTTATTACAACAGAAATAATAGATATTACGCCTACAGTCGATTTTAAAAAATCAGCAGATGAAAAAAACGTATCTATACTTTCAGATATCATCGCTCCTCCTACAGGAATAAATCCTGAAAGAGAAAATCTTACAGCTTTTTTTGCAAGAGTATCCGATGACAAAGAAATTATATTTTTAATGGAAAAAATCCCGGTATAAAAAGTAATTATTATTCCGAAAAAAAACATTACGCTCTTTTTTATAAAAGCTGAAATGCCGGAAATTATATTATTTTTAAATATAATTTCCGAAATGGAAAGCGCAATAAATATACTTGTCAAAGGAGCTAAAAAATCCGAAAAACATTTTACGAAAAAATCTGTAATTAATAAAAGCCCTCCTGTAACTACAGCAGATTTTCCCACATCTCCTGACGAAATCATTAAAGTTGTGTATACAGGAACAGAATTTTCAATAAATAAGGACATATCGGAAAGCGCTTCTACAGCATCGGTTATACACGAAGTAAGAATCGGTACAGCGCTTACAAGTATACAGGACGCAATAACAAGGGAAAAAATATTTTCCGTATTTTCAAAAGTTATATTATCTTTTAAGGAAGAAAAAATCACATAGATTATACAAAGAACCGCCGCTACGGAAAAAAATTTTAAGTCTTCCTTAAAAACCTCTTTTATTATATTGATTACAATTTTAACTCCTTGTGAGAAATCAATATTAATGTCTTCAATATCTAAATTTATTCCGCTTTCTTCAATAATATGTATAGTTTTATCAGGAATAAAATCATAAATATCTTTTACTTTCTCTTCATCGGCAGCAAATACCGTTTGAAATGAAAGAACAAAAATAAATACCGTAACAAAAATTATAAACTTCTTTTTCATATCAACATCCCCACTACGCTTTCAAGCACCTGCTTAAATAACGGTATTGCCAAAGCGAGTATAGTAATTTTTCCGCAAAGTTCAAGTTTTGAACCTAAAGCGCTTTCTCCGAAATCACGGCATATATCAGAAGAAAATTGAACTATATATCCTATGCCAAGAGCTTTGATTGCCAGTTTTATCCCATCTATAGGTACATTCGTCTTATCAGCAAGATCTTTTACAAAATCAAATATATCGGTAAAAGGCTGTACAACCTGAATTAATATAGCTATTCCCGTAATAATCAAAAGGCAAACCGCAATAGCACTTTTATACTGTTTTAAGGTAAGTATCAGACATACTGCAACAATAGCCAAAGCACATATTTTTATAATATCCATCATAGCTGAAACAGAGATTTTATAAGATCAAACAATTCTTTTATCTGATTTAACACCATAAAAAGAACTACAACAAGTCCTGCAAGGGTAGTCAGCATTGCCTGATCTTCTCTTCCCGATCTTATTAAAAGCTGATTTAATACAGCAACGATAATACCTATAGCGGCTATTTTAAAAATCATATCCACATCCATCTTGATACCATGCCTTTCTTATATCCTTTATATTAAAATTACTATTACGAAAAGCCCTCCCAATATGGATAAAGAAGTGAAAAGCTTTTCCTTTTGATTTTTTTCTTCATTTGCCTTTTTATAAAGATTATGATATTCATGGGACAAATTATTACAGCTTTTTAAATATAACTGTAAATCATACATAGAATTTTCTCTGAAAAAATTATCCATATACAAAAAATCCTCTTCTGTTAAATAACTTTTTAAATTGCTTTTTTGAACGGCATTTAAATAAGTTGAATAAATATCTTTATCATCATCTTCCAAAATCATAAGAGAAAAAATATCAAGTTCTTTATAACAAGGCATTTTAGATATTTTTTCAAAAACTTCTCTTTGATTTACTCTATATAAGTTTACATAATCCTGTATATAAGAAAAAGCGTCAGTTAGACTTTTAAGTATCATACATCTTTTCGCCATTTTGTATACCTTTGAAAGTCCGAATAAAATAACAGTCCCGGCAATAAAAATAATTAAAAATCCTTTAAGCATATATTTCACTCCTATCAAAAAAATTATTTATCTGTCCCGGCATTTCCCGTCCTTTTAAAAAGAAAATTCCATCTATACATCCATTGTCCAAAAGAATTTTTATTTGAGGCCTTCTTTTTAACTCTTCAAAATTTTTCCCGTGTACCGTTGCAATAAAAGGTACTCCGCCGTTCATTCCTTTTATTATTTCTCTGCTTTCTTCAACAGTAGTTATTTCATCAAGTACAATAAGCTTAGGGGAAAAAAATTTAAGTGCTCTTACAATACCTTCTTTTTTAGGATACATATCAAAAATATCGCAGCATTGTCCTATATCATTTTGCGGAAACCCGTTAATACAAGCGCATAATTCTCCTTTTTCATCTATTATGCTGAGACTTATAAATTCACCAAGACCGCCTTTTGATATTTTTCTTACAAGATCTCTCAAAACTGTCGTCTTTCCTCCGCAAGGCTCTGATGCAATCAAAATATTTGAAAGGCCTTTTTTCTTAATATAATCAAATATTTTATCCGAACAATCATTTATTTCTTTTGAAAACCGTATATTAATAGAATTTATATCTTTTATATTTTTTATAATTCCTTTTTCTGTTACAGCCCTTCCGCATATTCCTACACGGTGTCCTCCGCGGACTGTTATATATCCTTCTCTTATTTCCTCCTCAAAAGAAAACAAGGAAAAATTACAAAGCCTTTGAAAAATACGATTAATATCTTCTCTTTCAAGAATGAATTTTTTGTTTATAAAACGGCCTTGTCCCAAATATACAGCAAAAATCGGACTGTTTATACGAAATCTTATTTCCTGAATATTATTTGAATCGGAATTATCAATCTCTTTTAAAATTTCTCTTATATTCTGAGGCAGCATTTCAAGTATTTCGTACAGCTTGTTTCTTGTATCCATATTTTTTCACCATCCTTGTTTATATAATATGAAAGGCTTATCCACTTTAGAACAAGCGGATAAGCCTTTTTTTAAAATTTATTTTATTTAAATATATAAGTTATTTTCCAGTTAGCTTTGGAACACCTTATTAAATCTTCCACCAAAACCTCACGTCTTATTTTCTGATAACGTCCCTGTCCATTTGCCCAGGGATCATTAATTATTGCATATTCTTTTCCATCTTCACCTATCTTAAAGCCTCTTATAACTACCCAATGTCCCTCTGAATTTTCCAAAGCAGCTCCCGGAAGATTTCCTATATATCCTATTGCAACAGGAATTCCTTCAGCTACAATATTTTTAATTTCAGCAAAATCCTGCCACTCATATACGTAAGTTTCAAAACCTTTTTCAGAAGCATACGCCATATTTAAAGCCCAGTTTCCGAAAGAATTAAACCCTCCGTTATTAACTTTGCTGTTATCTTTTATTCCCAGTGCTGACGCGGTAATAGTCTCATCATATCCGAAATATGACATAATCATATTTGTACTTGAAGGACTGCATACCCTCCACTGAAGATCAGGATCAGGTACATCCCTTATCTGACTTTTTTCAGGAACATCAAGCTCAATAAGATAATTTTCGGCTGACACGTCACAACTGTATCCCTTAAGCGTACAGCTTAATGTCACTCTTTTAAATACAGGAGAAGACGCGTCGTCATTAAGCTTTTTCAATACCACTTTATACTGAAAATCATTAAAAGTCTTGCCGGATTTTAAACTGATGCCGTCTGTTCCCGCAGTAACATCATCGTTTGCATAATCAACCGAGCCTCTGTAATTTGTATTTTGAGACCAAGTAATAAACTTCTGCCAATCGGTCCATCTGTTTTCGCCGTTTATATTAAATTTAAAATAAATTTCAATATAGTTATCGTTTGAAGTCATACAGTTCCAGGAAATAAGTGCTTTGGTTGCCTCATAATAACTTGTAATAACAGGAGATATATAAGTTCCTTCAACGCTGTTTTCGGTTAAAACAATTCCATTATTCTCTATAGTAACGTCTGTATACTCGCCAAGCTCAAAAGCTCTTTTTTCCGCCATATACAAATTGGTATTAAATGTTTTATAATCTTCAGGTTTTTTCTCCATTTCTCCTGTTTCTTCTTTCGTAGGTTCTGAAGTTGGTTCTTCCCCTGTCGGTTCCTTCGTTGGTTCTTTTGTAGGCTCAGAAGTTGGTTCTTCTTCTAATCCTTCTACATATACACAGAT
>CAKTDK010000073.1 GCA_934541205.1 uncultured Eubacteriales bacterium | reverse complement strand
TCTGTCTGCAAATTTTATTACAACACCTTCTAATGTAGACGCCATATTTGAACCAGTATGATTTAATATGCCATCAAGCACTTCAAAGCATAAATTAAGTCCGTTTCTGTCGTTTTCCAAAACCTCGCATACTCTTACGCTTTGTTTATAATGAGTAAAATCAGGGTTCATTTTTTGTAAAATACGTTCTCCCGCATGACCGAAAGGAGTATGGCCCAAATCATGTCCCAAAGCAATAGCTTCCACTAAATCTTCATTAAGCCTTAGCGCTCTTGCAATGGTTCTTCCTATCTGAGAAACCTCCAAAGTGTGAGATAATCTTGTTCTGTAATGATCTCCCTCAGGAGAAAGAAAAACCTGAGTTTTATGTTTTAACCTTCTAAACGCTTTACAATGAAGTATTCTGTCTCTGTCCCGCTGAAAAGGACTTCGTATTTCACATTCTTTCATAGGAATTTTTCTTCCTTTGGAATTTTCACATTTACAAGCGTAAGGAGACAAATATTTTTTTTCAAAATCTATATAGTTGTAAAGTTCCATATACATCCTCCCATTTTTAAAGAACAAAAGCTGAAATTTCAAAAAAGAAATTTCAGCTTTAACTTAATCTTTATCATTTTCAAAAACTTTATCCGCTATATCCTTGGCCCACTTTTGTATATCTTGAACATCCTGAGCATTTGGACGGTCTTTATTTGCAAACAAAGAAGGTCTTGGACATGTAAACACACCGACACAATTTATTTCTTTTCTTCTTAAAGTATCAAGTATGTACTCAGCTCTGTTATCTCCTTTATTTGAAGTACAGAACACAGCCGCATTTTTAACTTTTGTATTATCAAGTCCGTTACAATAATCAACCATTTCGTCATAAGGAAAATCTTTTTTTACTCCACAACCGATAAAAATAAGTTTTTCATTATTACATGGATTAATAGGAGGGATATCTTCAGCTTTAGCTTTTACGGCAGCGGCAACCGCGTCAGCCAAAATTTTTGTAGATCCCTTCATGGTTTTATAAACAACCTTAACTTTCATATATATTTTCTCCTCTCAATTTATAAAACACTTAAATATCTTTCACCGGAATCAGGTGCTATCAATACTATTTTACCGTATTTTTCTTTTTTTGCAAGTACTTTTGCAGCAAAAATTGCGCAACCTGATGAAATTCCTAAAAAAATCCCATACAATTTCGCAAAATTTTTCATTTCATTTACAGCATCATCGCTTTTTACTCTTATTATTTCATCCATAAGAGAAATATCAAAATTCTTAGGTATAAAATTAGCTCCTATTCCCTGTATCTTATGCGTTCCCGGCTTTTCACCCGATATTACGGATGATTCATAAGGTTCCACAGCACAGCATCTTATCTTGGAATTATATTTCTTTAAAGCTCTTGATACTCCCGTAAAAGTACCGCCTGAGCCTACTCCGGCAACAAAAGCATCAATATCAGGTATATCTCTGATAATTTCCTTCGCAGTATAATCTTCGTGATATTTTGGGTTTGAAGGATTTTCAAACTGCATCGGAATAAAAATATTATCGTTGCCTTTTGCAAGCTGGTTTGCTTTATCTATCGCTCCCTGCATACCTTCTTCTTTAGGTGTAAGAATAATTTCCGCTCCATATGCTTTAATAAGCTTTATTCTCTCAGCAGACATATTTTCCGGCATTATAATAATTACTTTATAGCCTTTTATTGCTCCTATCATAGAAAGTCCGATTCCTGTATTTCCCGAAGTAGGCTCAACAATAATTGTGTTTTTATTTATTGCTCCTCTTTTTTCTCCGTCTTCTATCATTGCCAAAGCAATTCTGTCTTTTACAGAACCTGCACAGTTATATTTTTCAAGCTTTATATAAATTTCGCTGTCTTGTTCTTTTATTTTAAAAACAGGGGTATTTCCGATAAGCTTAGTAGCGTCCGTAATAATCATTTTATCACCTTTTTACAAAATAAAGTTTCTATAATATCAATATTTATACTTCCGGAAGAAGCAGCCGTAATTTCTTTTCTTAATTTTTCTGTTGTACTGCAAGGAATAACTATATATATATCTACGCTGTCGGTAAAAACAGTATTCTCTATTTTCCCTTCCAAATTATTGACAATATTTTGAATTTTACCATACAAACTGTAATTACAGTTCAAAAAAACCTTGTCGCAAGGCTCCATTATAATTATTCCCGATTCTTTTATAGCATCGGCTGCGCCTTTTGAATAAGCATGAACAAGTCCGCCTGTTCCAAGCAAAATTCCTCCGAAATATCTTGTAACAACTACGACAATATCATACAATTCTTCTTTTATAATAATATCAAGAATAGGAACACCGGCAGTTCCCGACGGTTCCCCATCATCTGTATATCTTTTTATATTGCCCTCTCTTAAAGAATATGCATATACGTTATGACTGGCATCCCAATACTTTTCTCTTTTTTCATTTATAAAATCAATAGCTTCCTGTTCGGTTTTTACAGGTTTTATATGTCCCAAAAATCTGGACCTTTTTTCTGTAAATTCAACAGTAACTTCTTTTTCAATTGTTTTATATTCCTTCATAAAAATACCTTTTATAACAAAAATACAGTAAAAAACGCAGCAAAAGCTGCGTTAAAATTACTTATTTAAATTAAATCTCTTATTAAATCTGTCAACACGTCCGCCTGTGTCTACCAATTTCTGTTTACCGGTAAAAAACGGATGACATTTTGAACAAATATCTACTCTTATTTCAGATTTTGTTGACTTAGTTTCGATAACATTACCGCATGCACATACGATTTTTGCGTCTTTATATTCAGGATGAATTCCTTTTTTCATTCTTTTCACCTTCTTCCGAGAAATTTACACTTGCAAAATATTTTATCATATTATCAAAACAATTTCAAGTATAAATTTATTTTTTTAAAAATAAATCTCTGTATTATCATAAAGACCGTAAATAATTTTTGATTTTACTTCTATTTTAAATATTTGATTTACTGCTTTTTCATATAATTCAAGCTGTTTTTTATATCTTGTTAAAAGTTCTTCTTTATCCGCCTTATCAGTTTTGTAATCCAAAACATAGTAATCCCCTTTTTCATCCTGAAAAATACAGTCTATTACGCCCTGAACAAGTATTTTATTTTCCTCATCCTTTATATTTTCATCATAATATTTTATCGGTATTTCCATATTAAATCTATATTCGCGAATAAGTTTTTTTGAATTTTTTATTTTTTCAAAAAGACTGCTGTTTAAATATAACTTTATTTTTTCTATATCCAAAAGCTGCCTTTCATTTTCAATTAAAAATCCTTCATTTACAAGCTTATTTGTAAAGTCAACAAGATTATCACTGTTTACATAACTATAATCAATATACTGCATAAATTTATGAAAAGCAATGCCTCTGTCTATGGAATTTATGTTATTTTCGGAAATAAAATACGGTTTTCTGAAATTCTGATAATATTCAACTTCCTTATCTCCATAGGTTTTAAGATATTTTCTTCCCTTTAATTCAGAAACGCTCAGCTTTGCCGGGATATTTGATAAATATTTTTTTTGATATTTAAAAGAAATTCTTTCGCTTAAAAGTTTTTCATCAAAAACAATCTCATTTACCACCTTTTGATTATTAACTTTAAAATCATCATTCTTATCTTCAAAATATTCGTCTTTAATAATTTCAAATTCTATATCTCCCTCTTGTTTAACAGGCAGCAAATCAATTTTCGCTGTTTCTCTGAACTTTTTAAAATCTTTATGTCTTAAAAGCGCCATTGTAAGCATATCTGTAAAACTATTGCATTCGAGAACAGAATTAGATAAAAGCTTATCGCTGTTTTGAATTTCAAAAGATTTTTTTGAAAAAATATCATATAAGTCTTTATTGTCATTGGTTTTATACGACAATATCATATAAAGCCTGTTTTTAGGTCTTGTGAGAGCAACATATAAAATTCTCAGTTCTTCAGAGTAAAATTCTCTTATCATCTTTGAAGCAATGCTTTTTCTTATGTAATTATTAAAAAAATAGTCATTTTCAAAATCTTTAAATTTAAATCCCATCCCAAGTGAATAACTAAGAAGCAGATTATTGTTAAAATCAGTTTTATTAAAACTTTTGCTTAAACCGCATAAAAAGCACACGGGAAATTCGAGACCTTTTGATTTATGAACGGAAATAAGATTTACTGCGTCCTGAGACTGAGAAATTTTCTTTCCCCCTGCCAAATCGCCTTTGCTTTTTATTATATCGTCTATATACTTTATAAAAGCGGTAAGTCCCTTATATCCGCTGTTTTCAAAGGAAACCGCATAGTTATAAAGCATCTGTATATTTTCGTTTATTCCGTTTTTTTCATACGCATTGTTATTTAATTTTACAGCCTCATACAAAGAAACAACATCAAAATCATTAATTATTTTTGAAATCAAAATATCAACCGTTACATTATGGGATAATTCTCTGTATTTTTTAACCTTACTTATAAAATCTTTGCATTTTTTATTTTCGCTTTTCTCAATGAGGAAATAAAATTTTTCATATCTGTCTTTATTTCTTATTTCCAAAAGCTCATCAAATGAAAAACAAAAAATAGGACTTCTCAAAGCTGATAACACCGCAATATCATCCAAAGGATTATCTATTACCTTTAAAAAAGATATAAAAGAAGAAACTTCATAACTTGTAAGATACTCTTCTTTTTCATCGCTCATATAAGGTATATTTCTTAATTTAAACTCTTTTATCAAAGCATCTGATATTCCTGACTTACTTCTGAAAAGTACGGCTATATCGCTGTATTTTACAGCTCTTACAACATCATTTTCTTTAATGGTTTCTTTATTTTTTATCATTTTTTGAATTTGATCTGAGATATATATAGCTTCTCTTTGAACCGAAGTCATATTTCTTATATCTTCATTTTCATAATCGCTGCTGCTATCAATAAAAGAAACATTGATAAAACCCTTTTCATTATCTTCTTTTCCCTGAAAAAGCATTTCTGAAAAAGTATATTCAAGCTCTCCCGTATATTCGGAAAATAGCTGTTTAAAAATAAAATTGGCAAAATCAAGAATATTTTTCTGACTTCTGAAATTTTTATTTAAAGTTATAAGACAAGGAAACTTTTTCTCCGAAACATCATTATACAATTTTTTCTTAGACATAAAAATTTCCGGCATCGCTTGTCTGAAACGATAAATAGACTGTTTTACATCTCCTACCATATAAATATTGTTATCATCTTTTGATACGGCTCTGAAAACAAGTTCCTGAATAAGATTTATATCCTGAAATTCATCAATAAGTATCTCCTTGTATTCCTTTGAAAGCTCTTCAGCAATATCCGTTTTTTCCAAACTGTCTTTTTCAAAATCATAATCTTTTATAAGTATTTTTACAGCAATTCTTTCTATATCATTAAAAGAAAAAGTTTTTTCTTCAACACAGTTTTCAAAAATATTTTTATCAAGCCTTTTTATTATTTCCGTTAATTTTTCAATAATCGGAATGTGAAATTTTATACTTTTTATAATTTTTTCATCATCAACACTAAATAAAACAGCCGATTCCTTTAAAAAAGACAAAAAATCACTCCTGGTTTCACTGCAAAAGCTTTTTTCTTTTCCGTCAAAATCCTTTACACGTCCTATCACTCCCGAAGGAATATTTAAAAACAAAGAATTTATTTCGCTATAATTTTTTTCATCAACAGCTTTTTTAAGCTTTTCAATATATAAATAATCCTCTTTTATCTTTTTTTCATATCCCTTTAAAGGTTCAAATTCCTCAATAAGATATAGCATCTTATTATATTTCTTTATAAAAAAATCAAGTTTTACGGAAAAATCCAAAAAATTTTCTGAAAACCATTTTGTTTCAAAAGGAAACTCACAGGCTTTTTTATACAAAGTCAAATTATCCGAAAGCCATTTATCCGAAAAAGGCTGCTTTGAAACAAAATCATAAATTTTTAATACAACGTCAAAAATCTTATCGTCATTTTTTTCATCGCAGAAAAGCTTAATAAGATTTAAAAAATCAGTATCTTTTCTTTCGGCGTAATATTCTTCAATAATGTTATTAAGGCAATTATTTTTTATTAAATTAATTTTTGATTCGTCCCCTATAACAAAATCATAAGGCACTCCCGCGCTATAACCGTATTTTTTTACTATATCATAACAAAAAGAATCTATAGTTGTTATTTTTGCTTTATTGCAAAGAATAAGCTGTCTTTGATAATTTTCGTTTTCAGGCTCATTTATACAGTACTTCTCAACAGCTTTATAAATTCTTTCCTTCATTTCTGCCGCGGCCGCTTTTGTGAAAGTTACTATCAAAAAATCATCTATATCTACAGGATTTTCCCTATCGGTAATTTTTTTTATAATTCTTTCGACAAGAACAGCAGTTTTTCCGCTTCCCGCCGCCGCGCTTACCAGAATATTTCCTCCGTCTGTAAAAATAGCGTCCTGCTGCTGTAAAGTATACTGCCTTGACATCATTTTTTCCTCCTTTCTTCTTTTATTTTCGCAAACACATCTTTTCCGGGATCTTTATAATATCTTTTTTGACAATAATTTTCATCATAACCGCAAATTCCTTTGTAATCGCAGTAATCACAAGGACTTGTATTGGTTAACGGATTTATCGATATATCACCGTTTATAAGTCTGTTTCCGGTTTCTCTAACATTTTCAAGTATATATTCTTCAAGTTCTCCCATCGTTTGTAAATCAGCCAAAGAATTTTGACCTGACATCTTCCCTGAGGAGGATAATTTTACAGGAATAAATCTTCCGTTTAAAGGATTTTCCATAGCAAGCAGAATTTCTTCATCATCTAAAAGAAGTCCGTTTCTTTTAAAATTCTTTTTCATTTCCTTTTCTACATCTTCATAAGTAGAATCTTTATCCAAAACTATCTGCTTTGTTTTTGCGGGATAATATAAAATTCCGGCAGGAACAGTTTTTTCTTTTGAATTATTCCATATTGAAAACAAATAAATAAGCATCTGTATATTTATTCCGTTATAAATATCTTTAAGCCTAAATTCTTTATTTCCTGTTTTATAATCTATTATTCTAATGTAAGAAATTCCGTTCTTTACAAATTTATCAACTCTGTCAACCGAACCTATAAATTTTAAATATTTTCCGTTTTCAAGCTGGATTTTTAAAGGTTTTATATTACAGTTATCTCCTATTTTTAGTTCAAATTCTAAAGGTTCAAATTCACAGCACAAAAATTCTTCTTTTAAATTTGCAATTATTTTTTTAAGAATATTTATAATATTTTCATATAAAAAAGCTGTTCTTACGCTCTCATTAAGATAAAGCACTTCCTTGGTATAAAATTCAAAAAAACTTTCTAAAATCTCATTGATTGTTTCTTCATTTGATTCTTTCAATAAAATATTTTTATTTTTTAATTCCTTGAAAAAATACTCCAAACCGCTATGAATGAAATTTCCTATTACCCTTTGTCCAAAATTTGTATCAGGCAAAGGATTTATTTTCATCATATATCTCATAAAATAAGAAAACGGACATTTTACATAAGTTTCATATTGAGAAGAACTGAAGTTTAAATCTTCTTTATCAATTAAAAAACCGGCTGAATTTACATCTAATTTTCCTACAACATCAAAATTGTCAGCATTTCTTATAATCTC
The DNA here is from genome assembly GCA_934541205.1 of uncultured Eubacteriales bacterium. GTDB lineage: Bacteria > Bacillota > Clostridia > Oscillospirales > RGIG7773 > RGIG7773. Next base: position 547 of record CAKTDK010000073.1, on the reverse strand, counting down.
TTTCTTTTTTTCAAGCAGTAAATAATTTTCGGGCAAGTTTCTGTCTTTTAAAATATTTATATTAACGCAAGCACTTTGCTCATCCTGAATTTTAAAATCGTCTTTAAAAACAGAAATATCGGTTATATTAATATCTTTTGCACATTCCAAAACAGAATTTACATAAGATGACCTTAAAAGCTTTTCTCCCAAAAGCGTAACCGACGGATAAGTAATATAAAGCTTTTCTTCCGAAATAGTGATAACATCATAAAACAAAAATTTTTCTTTAAAAGATTTTTCTTTTTCGCTGTCGCCCAAATCAAAACCGGAATTTTTTAACCCTTCCTTTTCGTTATCGGACAATAATGAAGAATTATTATATATTTTAGGAAATACGCCTTGATTCATACCGACCAAAAATACACATTTTTTATTTATGGTTTTGGCTTTTTCTGCATTGCTGTAAAAAACTTCGTCCATTGAAGTAGGTATTTTTCCTATATCATAGCTGTTTGCGAGAATAGAAAAATAATTATAATATTCCTCTATGGATACAGGCTTGTCG
>CAKTDK010000072.1 GCA_934541205.1 uncultured Eubacteriales bacterium | reverse complement strand
ATATTAAGCTGATGAATCTGTTCATTATCGCAGAAAGTTACAGATATCTCGCAAGGCTTATCAAATTTTTCATATTTTAATACAGCATCACAGCACTTTTTTACAATTTCCATAATTTCTTTTGTAATACTGATTTTTTCCTGTCTGTTTTCAAAAAATACTTCATTCATAACAATTACCGTTTTTCCGTCTTTTTCTTTTTCATGTTATCATAACGCTCGTAAGCCTTGATAATTTCCTGAACAAGAGGATGACGTACAACATCTTTTTCATTAAATTTTGTAATGGAAATTCCTTCGATATCCTTTAACACTTTCATTGCTTCAACAAGACCGCTTCTTTTTCCGTCAGGCAAATCTATCTGAGTAACGTCTCCTGTTATAACTGCTTTTGAATTAAATCCTATTCTTGTCAAAAACATTTTCATTTGCTCAGGAGTAGTATTTTGAGCTTCGTCAAGAATTATAAATGAATCGTCAAGAGTTCTTCCTCTCATATAAGCAAGAGGCGCAACTTCAATATTTCCTTTTTCAACCTGTTTTTGATAATTTTCCATGCCAAGCATCTCATACAATGCATCATATAAAGGTCTTAAATAAGGGTCAACCTTACTTTGGAGGTCGCCGGGCAAAAAACCCAGCTTTTCTCCTGCCTCAACGGCAGGACGGGTAAGAATTATCCTGTTTACTTCCTTATTTTTGAAAGCCTTTACTGCAAGAGCAACGGCAAGATATGTTTTTCCGGTTCCGGCAGGCCCTACTCCCAAAACAACCGTATTTCTGGAAATAGCTTTAACATAATTTTTCTGACCTAAAGTTTTAGGTTTTACAAGACGCCCTTTTGTACTTATAAGAATTCCGTCGCCTTGCAAATCGGTAGCTATATTTTCTTTTCCTTCATCTACCATTGAAATTACATAGTTAACCTTAATTTCGTCTATCTCTTCTCCGCTTTTGCAAAATGCAAAAAGACTTTCTATAACCTTTTGACATTTATCAACATTATCGTCAAATCCGGTTATTTTTATATCTGTTCCCCGATAAATTATTTTAACGCCAAGTTTGTTTTCTATTATTTTTAAATTGGAATCAAGATTTCCAAAAATTATGCTTACTTCATCAATAGTTTTTGCAGTGATTGTTCTCTCCATATTTATACCTCTTAATCAGTAATTTCTTTTTCCATTCCTATTTCTTCAATTATTGAATATTCCGCAACTATATAATAGTTTGCGTCATCTTCATTTTTTATTATTTCTTTTTCTTCAACTTCCATACCTTCCAATTGTTCTTTTTCATATTGTACTATTTTTTCCTCTGCAATTTCAAGTGCTGTTTCCATTGTATTCTTTTTTTCAAGCAAATAAACTTCTTTAAAATTCTTTTTTATTATTCCAAAAGGAAGGCTGAAATCACCAAAAATTTTTAAATTTTTTTGTTCCTCGGTTAAATCATATTCCTTATAAGGAACTTTTTCATTAAAATAAAATCTGAATTTACCTCCAAATAATTTTAAAAGATATTTATTTGTTTCTTTGCCAGTAGGTATTCTTTCAAAATATTTTTTAGGTATTGTTTGTTCAAACCGTCTGTAAGTTCTCGCCTTTATCTGTCCTATGCTGTGAACCAGGCGCATACTGTTTTCCCCTTCAATTGTTCCTGAAATTAAAACCTGACCTGCGACTACGCTGTCGCCTTTTTTTACGAGATTGACTCCTTCATAGCCTTTTACTTCCAATATATATCCGTCTCTCAACGCTATTATATCACAAGGTTTATCTTTTGGCACTATTTCCGGTTTATTTATTCTTTCTTTTACTTCAACAGAAATTTTTGTTCCTTTTATATTAATATTTACAAAGGACATTTCCTTGCTTTTTAAAACTAAACTTTCTTTTAAATCATTTAAATCTATATTTTTTATATATGTACCTATTTTTACATTTTCACTTTCAAGAATTTTTAATACCTTTTCTGTAGAAATTCTTTCATTTCCAAAAACTTCTATATCCCATACAAACTGAGACATAACAAATATAAGACTGAAAAAAAGCAGAATTCCTATGAATAACCCATATTTAAATCTATATCTTTTTATATTCGAAACAACGCCTTTTTCTTTTACAGATATTAATTGCGACTGACTTTTTTCAATAATTTCATATACTTTTTTTAAATCCTTTTTCAATACTTTGCAGTAAAGATGTTCATTTTTTCTTTTTAAATCCCAGCACATTATATTTTCCTTTGCACAAAGATTTAAAAATCTTTCAGGAAAAACTCCCGTTATATCAAGGCACACATACCCTATTATATAATAAATAATTTTATTTATCAAAATAATCTCACCTTTCAAATTCAAGTCTTGCTATTTGACCGGTTATTACGATACTGTAAGTTTTCAGGCTTAAAAATTCAAGATTTTTTCCGTATATGCATATAATACAGCTTCCCTTTGAAACTCTTATAATATCATCTTCATATTCCAAAATTCCGTCTATATTATCAAGTATCGCTTTTTTATCGGAAATTATTTCTATATGAGGAACATCCGCAAGACTCTCTTCAGGTATTTCAAGAGCCTTAAAGGCATCCAAAAGCTTTCCGTCATCTTTAGGCTCAAATATTTTCTTTTTCATTTTTGCAAGTTCTTTTCTATCTAAATGCTTTTTCATAACATTACTCCTTGTATAAATTCCTATTTAAAATGTATGCAGGTTATCCCATTAAAATACAACTTTTTAAAAGCAAATATTTAATTGACATTATTTTAATTTAAACTTATAATAATATAAAAATTATTGATAGGTCTGGGAAAATATATGAAAAAAATAATTATAACTGTAAATATTATTATAATTGCTGTTTTAGCGGTTTTTAATATTTATTTCAAGACATTTGTTTCTTCTTCCGTAAATACTTCTGAAATAAAAAACGGTGAATATTCCTATAAAGTAATCGACGGAATTTTATTAAAAAGTAAAGACGGTACTATAGAAAAACAAGTTTTTACCGAATTTAATAATGAAAATGATTTATATACTGTTTATTTAGACGATAACAATGTTCTTGTAGCTTGCGATAACAAGGGTTATTTATATGATTTAGACCTTAATTTTATAAATAAATATAACTTTGACGGAAATATCATAAAAATGCAAAACAACTTAATTTTATATAAAAATCATAATCAAATTACTGTTTTTGATTTTATAAAAAATACCTCAAATTCCTTTATATTTGAAGTATCTTCAGAAATCATTATAAATGATATGATAATAGATGAATCAAATGTATACTTTGCCGGAGCATATACAAAGACAATAGAAAATTATTCCGCCCCTTTTCCTTTTTCAGCAGGATACTCTACAAATGGTGAAAAACTTTTTGAAAACTCTCAGTCCTTTCCAGGTGAATTTTTTTCTGTATATTTTAATAATGATAAAATAATTTTTTCCGGAATAAAAGGAACCGTATATGATATAAAGTTTGATCTTTATACTCCTAAAACAATGGCGTTTAAAAAATCTCAGGAAAAATCAGAAGGGCTTTTAAGTATTTATAATAAAAACAATTTAAAAAAAGAAGATATGTTTTTTTCCTATAAAGATTATAAATATACAATGATACACAGCGCTTTTGAAGAAAACGGAAAGCTGGAGCTTTTATGCAGCGTGTCAAAAGACGACTCTTTAATCTGTCCTATTTATTCAAATAATACTGCGATATCTCCTTCAAAAATTGTTATTTGCAGCCTTGATTATAATAACAGAGATAAAATAAGCGATGTACTTATCTTTCCTTCTTCATCAACAGTAAAGGAAATAAGCAAAAACGACGACAAATATATTATAAATATTAAGCTGTTTAATTTTCGTATTATTACCAAGGAATTCAAAGAAGGAATTTTTATGAATTTATCACTATGGATTTTTATACCTTTGATGAATTTTTTAATACATTATCAAAATATAATAATTATATTAATTGCGGCAATTGATTTAATACTGTATTTCATATATAAAAGAAAAAAATTAAAGCAATAATTTTTAACAGCGGTAAAACCGCTGTTTTTTTTATTATTTATTTAATATTGTACAACTTTTTGAATATATATTTATAAAAAGCAGTTAAGGACAAAACAAATATGAAAATACAAAATTACTTAGAAAAAACTCTTGATATAATTTTATGGACTATGCTGGGACTTTTTGCACTTTTTGTTTTAAAAAATCCGCAGGTAGCGTCAAGCGGCGTTATGAATGGACTTCATATATGTATATATCAGCTTATTCCGTCTCTTTTTCCTTTTATGGTTATTTCCAATTTTATAATAAAAACCAATATACATAATAAAATAGGAAAGTTAATGTCAAAACCTTTTAAGAAATTATTTAAAATTGGAGAAAATGCAAGCGGAATAGTAATATTATCATTTTTTACTGGATTTCCTGTAGGAGCTTCAATGGCAAACGATCTTTACCGAAGAAAAGAATGTACAAAAAATGAAGCGGAAAGACTTATGGGATTTTGCAATAATGCAAGTATTGTATTTTGTCTTGCAGTTCTGGGAAGCGGAATTCTTAAAGATGTACGCCTTGGAATATTTATATATGTTTGTCATATGATTTCAGCAATGATTGTAGGAATAATCTCCGCAAGAAATAAAAGAACAGATTTTTTAGTAAAAGAAATTTCAATAGAAAAAAATACAATGTCCTCTATGTCCGCTCTTGTAAAATCAATAACAGAAAGCGCTCTGTCAATGTTTTATGTATGTGCTTTTGTAACCTTCTTTTTTGCTTTTTTGAATATGATAGACTACCTCTCTGTAACTTCTTATTTAAACAGATACTTTTCATTTTCTCCTCAGGTTCTTAACTGTATAAACAGCGTTCTTTTTGGTCTTATAGAAATTACAAACGGTATAAATATGATAAAATCAGTTTCACCTTTATCAGTTGCCTGTGCAGGTTTTATATTATCATTTTCAGGTTTTTGTATTCTCTGTCAATGTTCAAATTTTGCCTATGATTCAAAACTGAGTATGAAACAATATTTAAAAAGTAAAATGCTTCAAGCTGTAATCACTTTTATTCTATGTTATTTGATAAGTATGATTTTTATATTTTAATTAATTGACATTTAAAAATAAATAATGTATAATTATTTTTAAATAATATAATTAATTGTAAGGAAAGTTTTATATGAAAAAATTTTTTACCTTTAAAAACATAAATAAATTATTTATTTATACACTTCTGGCGTTTATTTGCTGTCTATTCATTAACAGCATATCCTCTTTATTGTCAAATAACTTCTTTCCTGAGAGTATAGATCCTCTTAGTTTAGGTATTTTTAACCAAATTTCCTACTGTATTATTTTTGTTTTAAAAATTCTTTTTTCTATTTTTGTACCTATTTTTACAGTTGCTTGGTATATATCGTTTTGTATTTCATTTTGGAAATACAATGAAAAATTTTCTCTTACAAAAAAAGTTATTGTTAACGCATTAATATTTTTCTGTATGATATTCTGCATAATATTGTACGCTTTGATTAGCTGAAAATTTATATAGATTTTTTTTCAAAAATATTGTATAATTTAATATATTTAATTTATAGGCGGGAAATATATTATGTTTTCAAAAGATATAAAAAAAATCTGCGCTTACTGTGAACACGGTACAAAGCTTCATAATAACCATATATTATGTAAGAAAAAAGGTATAGTTTCGGAAAATTCCAAATGCAGAAAATTTTTATATGACCCTACTAAAAGGATTCCAAAAAAACGTCCTCCTATGCCAAAGCTTGAAATCACAGAATAATAACAAAAGCAATGTTTTTAAACATTGCTTTTTTAAACTAAAAATCTTGGCAATTTGAATATTTCATTCAAAATATATGTTTACTATTTGTATGTTTTGTAGTATAATAATGAAAAATCTGTTTTTTAGGAGTATGTTATGAAAAAAGTTATATGTTTTGCAATGATTTTATCATTTATATTAGGCATTGCAGGTTGTGATATTAAAGAAAAACCACAATCGGCCCAAAGCGCTTTTGAAAGCGTAATTACCGAAGAGCTTACAAATCCCAGCATCGAAAAGCCTGAAATTTCATCAGAACCAATTATACAAAAAAACAAAAACGATAACTCTCAGCAGAAACAGCAAAATCAAGCTCAAAATCCAAAACCAGACGAGCCTAAAACTAATACTACTCAAATTCAGGAAAAACCTCTTGTAGATAAAGTATATAAAAATTTGGAATTTTATGCTGAGGAAAATCTTTTGACAGATTTTAACAATCCTTCTTATATGGTAATGTCTAAAAAAGGTTACAGCAAAGCTTCAATGGATATTGATCTTAGCGTCATCCAAGCAAACTTAATGGGAAATAAAGAAAAACATGAATATCTAACTCCATATATTTTATTAAGATACAATACCTATGATCTCGGAGGAGATATTATAGACATGGCAAATATAGGACTTGCCTATAATACCGGCGGAGACGGCAAATGGCATTTTATTTATAAAAAATTTCTCTCCAATTATTATCCGGTTAATTATCCTCAGGATGAAAACTATGGTGAAATCAATACATCAGATGACAGATATTCTGAATATTACAGCTGGTCAAAATCCTCTGTCAATATAGATCCAAAAGGAAAATACAGAATAACTGTAGACGGCTCACAGAAAGACGGATATTGTACAGCAAGCATTTTAGATATCAAAACCGGAAAAATACTTGATAAAATTGAAATTGAAGTTTTTTATTCTGTAAAAACAGGAAATAATACTTCAATAAGTCAGTTATACTACACTGAATTTTCAAGCGGATTATATAACGTTCAAATTCAAAACGAAAATTATTTTGGTGAACATTCTTATAACAAATTTTATTTTGGCGCAGGCATTGTTGAAAATAATCATGTTATTCGCTCTCTTTACATTAATAATATAAATATATCAAATATAAAACTTTTTAAAAACAATCAGGAAATAGCCTGGACGGAAGACTTAAATTCCGATTCAGGTATGTGGCCTTCTAAAGACGATAATGTAACTAGAAATATTATAACTATAAATAGCAATAAATCCGGTCAGGAACTTATAATGAATGTTAATCTAAAAAAATAGCAAATATATTTTTAATAATAATTTTAAAGACCAAACAAAATTTTGTTTGGTCTTTTATTACAAATCAATGCTTTCATCTATTGTTTTTTCCCCAAGACAGTATTTGCAAAAATTTTTCCGAATTTCCTACAACAGATAAACTTAAAATTATATAAAAATAAAGAGTACTTAAAGTTAAGTACTCTTTATTTTTTAACAAACTAATTTTATATTCAAGGATTTTAACAAATCTTATATATTTTTATGCCTGATATGAATGCCGGTTCGTTTTGTGGGTTACAACTACGGGATATTCGCTTATAAATCTTACAGCAAACAAAGTGTTTTCAGGAATTCCTCTTTTATTTACAGATTCCCAATTAAAAAAACATTTATTGAATTCAACTGAATTTTTGTCTCTTAGATTTATTTCTTTTACAGCTCTGAAAGGTATATCAGCTGACATTCCGGTTATTCTTGCATCGGAATTATCAAAGAATAATTCAATAGATATATTCGCATTAAAATATGTTGCGTTAAACACAGTAAATACAAAATCATCTTTATTGGAAGAATTAAGACCCGAATATATCCATACTTCACTTCCTGACGCTCTGCGTCCCTTTTCGAATTTGCGTTTAAATTCACTTCTTGCATATTCAGGCGCAGTATAAGGCAAAGTAAGAGTTCTGTTAAAATCTCCGGTTATAATCTCCTTTATAGAAGAATCTTGCATAAGATACCTTGTGGCCTCCATATAAATATCAAAAGCAATATACCCATTATAATCCGAAATCGGAATCAAACATACATCGGGATTTATTACCTCATAATATTTAATAAGTTCTTTTTGAGAATGAAATCCATGATGAGGAACCTGGAGAATATCAGATTTAAGATAACTTCCATATTTTGATAAAAGCTTTGCGTCGAACAACAAAGCGTCGCCTGTCCAGAGAATAATCTGACCTCCAAGTTCCATTCTGAAAACAAGGGATGCCGAATTTTCATCAACGGCAAAATAATATGTATCGTCAATACAGGATAAAAACTCGCAAACCGCATCACCGATTTTATATGTTTGTCCGGTATGAGGCATATAGGTTTCTGCACCGTAAAGCTTGATATTATCATACATAAGTTTCATATGATTACACTCTGAA